>JAICSL010000227.1 GCA_025936955.1 Nitrososphaeraceae archaeon | reverse complement strand
TTCTTTCCAATAAAGTTGTCGAAATTCATATTATTCTGTTACTCGTTATTATTTCGTGTACCAATTACCAGCGTTGTTTCTCACGTCAAAGAACATTCAGTTTATTCATGAATGTGAATACGAACGCCTAAACCGGTCCTGTAAAGAAGACATTTTATAGGTTTCAGCCTACAAGCAGATAGCCAGTTAAATGATCGTTAGGAGATAGATGTTATTCAACCAAAGAAACCTTATTAGGAAGTTCTCACGCTCCACTGAACGATATGAAAATATACAATCTAAACAATGAAAAGCCCAAACCATTCAACATTTTGTCTTTAGTGATAATATCTTTTTCGCTAGTGATATCAGCGTCTGTCTTTGGCATGTTTCAGATCATTCTTCCTCAAAATGCGATGTCATTTACTGTTAAAAGTAATGACAATCAGCTTCTACGACCTATTGTATCTACTACTAATAGCGGTTTGACACCAGCTAGTATCACAGATACAGGTATGACAACTTCACAAATTGTTCAACAACAATCCATTCAATCTCCTTCCAGCCATGGATCTATAAACAGCTTTAAGGGTAATGGGAAAATAGATTCAGTGATATACACCATCGGTGGCAAGTGGGCTGCTACGGGAAACTGGAATATGACAGTAATAAAAGGAAAGGTCACCTCGTTTAAAACAAGTATGATATGGCGCAATACGACGTCTTCTCACACTCACGAACTATCTAACTTTACAGCAAAAAGTAAGAATGTTCAATTACAGCCCGACAATAGCCTATCTGTTAAGGGAAACATGGAAGTCGGGACAAATAACATAATAGTATGGCACAAGGTCCCTACTACTATTGCTATTGAGAAAGGTAAGATAATCACAATTGGGCTAGATGACACAAAAACCGACCATCATTTTGCTGCACAATCAGTACACGGAATTGTTTCCTCACTAAAGCCATGTACTCCCGAGCAAGGAACTAGCACCTGTAGTTAAAAATCCAAAAGAATTCAACTTTTTAATTCTCCTTATTTTATTTTCTAACACTAAATTATCGATCTCATTTCGAGTATCTGTTACTTGAGTATTCTAAAATAATATTGGCGTAAAGGGAATAGAATATAGACATTCAATGATTCTTCTAAAGGGAAAAAAGTCACTTAAATTAATATAAATAATTTATTACACGCCTTATTCTCAGGGCATCCAAAAATCATTCTAAATGAATGTTATTATCAAAGGATATACTTAAGGAATGTAATAAAGTGGGGTCACAATCATAAAGTTATCATACGTTGAATTCATTTATCAACGTAGGACTAGCCAGGATCCAACCGTAATGACTTCCGTCATGTACATATCTAACTTGCTTAATATTAGGTTTTAATTTTTTCTTTTTGATCGCTCGCAAGAAAGCATTTTGTAAATTCAAACCAAAGGATTTTGCAGTAACTCTGCTTGATCTATCATCTCCTTTCGGAAGTAAGATACGACAGCTGAAATTATTTTCCTCATGATATAATAAATAAATTTTTACAAGTCTGTTTACTGCATAATCGACATCAGAAATAGTCTTAATGTTAATAGTTTCCTGAACAAGAAAATTAGCATACGAAGCTGGCGATCTCATTACATATGTGAATATAGGACATATATGGATATATTTTTCCATTTCCATCATATAATCAAATATTATTATCTACTGAACGAATCTTGTTTGTAAAACAAACAAATTACATTATTATGCCTACAAGGTGGATGATTAATATCTATTTGAGTTACATCCATCATGATATTCTGCTGCCACAATCTTCCTGAAGGATAGTATAGAGTGACGAGATAGACTATGATTTTAGCCTTTGAAATTAGATATCCTTTATCAGCTTCTTATACCATCTGCTTCATCGTAGAATTGATTTAAAAAATGCGATAACAATACACATTGAAACAATCTAATAGGGTCAGATTACGCGACAAAAGCCGCAATAGTTATTTTGTGTTTTAAGACAAGCTTAAATACGAAATCATCTATACGATGTAATGCCTATAATAACTGTCTCGCTTTACAGCGGTCGAACACAACGAGAAAAAGATAGACTTGCCGAAGCTATTACGGAGGATACGGTAAAAATACTGAACTTGGCTAAGAAGGATGTAATAGTCATATTTGAGGAAAAGCCACACGGAAATTGGTATGCTTCCGGAACTCGTCTTTGATGCACAACTTTTGGATGAATATTTGTATAACGCATTTTGAATGATATTGACTAATTGTTTGTCTTGGAAACCATAAGAAATAATATTTTTGTGTATGATCAAGAAGGTTATTGATATCAAGAATATTGATAGATTCTTTCCAAAACTTAAGAAAAATATGTATGTTTTAGATTTTGTCTTATTACTGAAGTCATCCAGGTTGTATAAAAGATGTCTGTTACAGCTCAGCATTCACAATAAAATACAAAGATTCTGGCCTGTGACAAATACTAATGTTGATTCTTTTTGAAATAAGAGCAGCTTATGATAATATATTTTACAATAATAAAACGAATAATTAATTAGACAACTTCCAGAATATTTTTTTTATCAATACTTGTATTATGCTATTTTAAATAACATAGCTATCTCTTTCGTTGATCCATTGCATAAGTTAAAATATATAACCTGCTTATTTTGAAAAATTATGTTATCGATAGGATTGGTCTATGATACCTTTAAGGCAGAAACTAGCCTATCAATATCATCTTCATTGTTGTAGAAATGGGGAGAAACTCTGATGCCTTTTCCTCTTGCAGACACTATTATTTTTTTCTTTTTCAATTCCATCACAATATCAACTGGTTCTTTCTTAATAGGTCTGAAAATAACTATCCCTGATCGGTATTTCTCCTGTTCTATCGGTGATAGGATTTCCAAGTTCAAACCTAGAAGCCTTTCAATCAGATAATCAGTTAGTTCAAGAATTCTTCTCTCGATTTTCTCGATGTTGATTTTTGAGATATACTTAATTGCAGCCTTTAAGGCAATAATGTTCTGAAAATGGGGCGTCCCTAATTCGTATCGTGATGCATTCAATGACATATTTATTTTCATATTATTGCCATAATTTTCCTTAGCTTTTTGACCGGACTGACTAAAAAAATGGGGCTTAAATGCTCCAAGATCTTTCAAGTATTTTTTCCTTATAAATAATGCTCCAATTCCAAATGATGATAACATCCATTTATGTCCATTGGAAGTCATGAAGTCGATACCAAAGTCTTTAACATTAACATACATTGCTCCTAATGATTGAGTAGGATTCACCACAAGATAAAGCGATTTACGCCTAGTCAGTTCACCAAGTTTTACCAGATCTTGTCTAAAGCCAGTAGAATATTGTACATGGCTAGTTATTATTGTTCTTGTCCTGTTATAACCTTCGTCTATCATCTTTTCGATATCTTCTAGCAGTATTTTGTTGCCATCTGTAGAATTGACAAACTTGATGTTTTTTGAATTTATATTAATCCATGGCAGGTTAGAGGATGGAAATTCCAAGCTGTTAGATAATACTAATCCTTTATCTGAAAGCAGATGGGCAATAATGTTCATACCTTCACTTGTGGAATGAGTAAAACATATCTCCTGACTACTGTCTGCTCCAATAAATTTTGCATATAGATCCTTTGTTTCTTCCATTTCTGTTATCCATTCTTCC
>JAICSL010000223.1 GCA_025936955.1 Nitrososphaeraceae archaeon | reverse complement strand
TTTTGGCAGTAATAATCTACTGGATTCTATTATATCCTGATAATTATCAGTTGAAAGCCTTCTGTCAAACTACGATAATAGTGTTATTATTGTAATGTCTTATCGCACTTTCATTCATACCTGAATTGAAGTTTGATTTGTCTATCCGTGTCCAGATCCAAGATTACATGCTACTATAAAAAATATGGGTAGACAGTAATACTCCTATATTATGATGATCTATATTATATGAATGAGATGAGTTGTCTAAATTTGAATATCCATGATGAACTTGCAGCAAAGATTCAGAGATGCAGTTTACAAAAACTAAAGGAATGAAGAAAGCCAATTTGACAGTTATATTGGAAGAGTGTCAGGACGAACGGATATCGAAGAGTAAATTAAAAAGAAAATTGAGTCCGAGTAGACATGACTGAATTTAGGGAGTCAAAGGAAGAAAGAGAAATTCTAAGATCTAGATTATTAGACGAAGTATCAATAAAAAGATTATTCGATCGTATGAGAGAAAATATCATAGAACAGCAAACACAGGCTAAAAAAGGCTTAGAAAATGAAACTGATTCTTTCTTAAAGGTTCAATTAACAGGTTATCTGTCTCTCATTCGTGAGATTGATATACTTATACATATACTGGAGGCTACAGCCCTTACCTTAGCAAAACAAAACGAAATATTGTATGCTCTAGTTAAATACACCTCAGAAAGAGACCAACATGATTTTGATCTGCGTAAGATACTAGAGGAACATACTAAGGCAAGTGATTATGATGCACATAAAGGAATACCTGATTGGATTGACGATTATTTGAAAGATGGCAAAGATACGAGTAAGGATGTATAAAAATTGATAATTAGGAAACAAGTTCATAATATGATACCTCATTGAAATTAAAGCACCTAGAACAAAAGATCCATGATAACTTTGGTTTTGCAATATGGTTTTAAAATGTGGTGATAAATAGCTATATCATATCTTAAAACAAGAACTTTAACATTGTTAAACGTAAAGAATTTATAATAGAATTACTTGAATGCGGATGAATTTTTCTTATAATATTTCTATTATCTAGTACATATAGCAAGCCATTTATTGATATAATATTATGATATCTCATTTCTTTTAATAAAAGTCATATTTACTTGAATATTTTCTATGATATGCTATTCTTCAACTCTATAGTGATAAAATACTATTTGATGCTAAGGTATACATAAGTACAAAAAATATTGATTGGAATGACGTGATAAAAAAAAAGAAGCAAGAGGTAGTGGAGACGAAGATTTAGGTGAAGTACAGGATGCAGAAAGCAGCTATGTTCTAGTACAAAAAGGACTGTTACACAAAGACAAGTTTTACATTCCAAAGGAGCAAGTAGAAAGCTATGATGGCAGTGTATTACGTTTCAAAGTCTCTGAAGAAGAGGCAAAATCTAGATTTCTAAGAGACTCTGCACCAGAATCATCAACAGTAAATGAGCCTTCCACAATGCCAAGAACAGAAGGAAAGACAGAAGAAACTCCAGTCTCACTAACAGAGGAAAGATTAAACGTTTCAAAAAGTTCAACTCAACAAGGCGAAGCAAACATTACAAAGGAACCTTATACTGAAACAAAGACTGTTGAAGTACCGTTAACTCATGAAGAAGTGACTATTGAAAGAAGACCACCAAGTGGCGCTACAAAAGCAGAAACACCAGTTAGCTCAAAAGAAGAAATCAAAGTACCACTAAGAAAAGAAGTGCAAGTTACAAAGGAACCATATGTAAAAGAAGAGATATCTGTTAAGAAAAAACCAGTGACTGAAAAACGTATAGTAAGTGAACAGGTAACAAGTGAAAAAGTTAAGGTTAGCGGTGCTAACAGAGAAGAATAGAAAAGAAAAAGAAGGGAACAAAATAGATGATTTAAACAACCTTTATTTTTTTAATTTCTGAAATAATAACAATACAATAAGGACAAACCTATGGTAAAACTTGGTAATATTTATAGATGGATGTACGGCAGTATACGAGGTAGACCTACTAATTTTAGCTGGATTATTGAAAGAAAATTAGCTGGAAGTGGATTACCTATGTCCGTATCTGAAGTCAAATGGTTGTTTAAACAAGGTATCAGAAGCATAGTTACAATAAAAGACAAACCATTATCCTCAGAATGGTTTATTACTGAAGGTGTAAAAATTGATAATTTTCATATAAGCATACAAGACTATAATGCTCCTTCCCTAGAGGAATTAGACTATGTGGTTAATCATATAAGTCAGCAAATAGACAAAGGAATGCCAGTTGTGGTGCATTGTTCTGGTGGTAAAGGAAGGACAGGGACTATACTAGCTGCATATCTTATCAAGGAAGGGACAAGAGCAGATTGGGCCATCAACAGTCTGCGTAAGATACGCAGTGAGTCAGTTCAATCAAAGGACCAAGAACGAATTGTTTTTAGCTATGAAAGGTATCTTAAAAGTGGAAGAACAAAAGGATAGTAGTATTGCTTAGTTAGTTATCTTTTGAATTATTCTATCAATACGATATACCATAGATGGATCAATATAGAATAGAGAATTTTGTTAAATTGTCAAAATTTCCTTCGAAGTACTTTTCTTCTTTTCACTTTAAAATAAAAAAACCGAATCAGAACAATAGAAGCATAAATTAAATGCAACAATATTAACGCTAGTTGAGTTTTTATTTTCATTTTCATGTTACACAGATGGCAGATTTTATCCTGATTTGAAGTGAATTACTATTTGCTTTCATAATATTATTCTATGATAGAGTAATACGTGCGAAATTAATTAAAAAACTAAGTATCTTCTTTGCTCTTTACACAACATCATAAAACAAGAAAAAGAAAGTAAATTTTTATCTTGATTTGTTTTTGTATTAATCGCTTTTCTTCTTATAGACTAAGCAGTCCCTTTTGTCATACCGCTTCTTCTAGCTTTTTCTCTTGCTTCTTCTGAGCCTAAGTTTGGTTTCTGTCCTGGTTCTATGATCTTTTGATCACTTGGATCCCTATGAACGGCAGTCGGCTCATGTTGACTTATTTTGGCTGGAGACAGTGGTTCCTTTTCATCATATTCTTGAGTAGGATCTTTTGTTCTCTCATCAGCAGCTTGTTCATAGTCTCTACTACTTTGACTACTTTTAATATCAGAAGAGGCGATCTTATCTTTAGTAGTACTCGTTGCTTTACTTGCAGTATCTACCACTTTGTCTTTGGTGTCTGTTACCGTTTTCTTTATTTTATCTGCAATACCACCCATTATTATCAGAATATATTGGATTTTATGATATTAATGTATATACATTTTGGTCATTATATGCATCTTTGATTAATTTCTTGATAACTATATGGTATATCATGATTTTCTATTTTATAGCTATCAGAAAATAGCTCAAGGTCATTACGAAGGATTCAGATCCTAATGCACAATATCACAATCTGCCTCTTTAAAACTGACAAAAAAATGGAAAATTAGAAGCTTGCCTTTTTGATTTTAGAACCACATTCAGGACATCTATAATCGTTATGTCTTTTGCCACAGGCCATACAGTAATAGACTACATTACTGCTGCTATCTTTGTTGGTTGTATTATTGGTGTCAAAGTACGGCTTTTTTAATCCAAATCTATTCATTTTTCTCTTTCTTATATACCAGGATAGCAATACATAAAAGACTAGCATAAATGGAAACGCAATATAGAATGGAAAGAGTATTGACAGAATTAA
>JAICSL010000233.1 GCA_025936955.1 Nitrososphaeraceae archaeon | reverse complement strand
GTATTTCAGGGGCCTTCTCTGGGGGGTTCAGCTTGAATTTTGTTCCATCCTCTGAGCTTAACTCATCGGTAAGGGGGTTAAATGACAACTTTCCGCCGAGGGCTAATGCAATTATAACTTCAGGACTTCCAATAAAATTCATAGTTTCTCTTCGGCCATCATTTCGTCCTGGAAAGTTTCTGTTGTACGATGTAACGATAGTATTTGGTTCTCCCTTTTTTAGTTCAGGTCTATTCCATTGACCTATACATGGACCACATGCATTTGCGAGAACTGTGGCACCAATTTCCTTCATTGATTCCATTTGTCCATCTCTTTCGATTGTAGACCTCACCATTTCCGAACCGGGAGTCACAAGAAGAGGCACTTTTATTTTTACTCCTTTTGATTTAGCTTGTTCTGCTATGTTAGCTACGCGTGACATGTCTTCGTAGGAAGAATTTGTACACGATCCGATGAGTGCTACTGAGATTGTATCTAGATACTCATTCTTTTTCACATCTTCTGCCATTTTTGATATTGGCCGTGCTAGATCGGGTGTATGGGGACCTGCAATATAGGGTTCTAGTTTAGAAAGATCAATTCTGATAATTTGATCAAAATATTTGCTTGAATTAAATTCTTTATTCTCTATTTCCTGTCCTATTTCATAATCCACAATTAAAAGATCTTTGTATTGATTTGCAAGATCAGCTATACCGTGACGACCTGTTGCTCTGAGGTACAATTCCATCCGCTCGTCGTATTCAAATATAGAACATGTAGCACCGAGTTCAGCTCCCATATTTGTTATAGTTGCTTTTCCAGTACAGCTAATTGATTTTGAACCAGGTCCAAAGTATTCAAGTATTGCGTTTGTACCGCCGGACACAGTAAGCTTTGAAGCGACATAAAGGATGATATCCTTTGGAGCGGTCCAATCGTTGAGAGTACCTGTCAGATATATGCCTATGCGTTTTGGATACATGAGTTCCCATGACATTCCTGCCATAGTTTCGGCTGCGTCTAATCCCCCAACGCCTATGGCAATCATCCCAAGGCCTCCAGCGTTCGGTGTATGCGAATCAGTTCCTATCATAAGGCCACCAGGAAATGAATAATTTTCGAGTACAACCTGATGTATTATTCCAGCGCCAGGTTTCCAAAATCCAATGCCATATTTTCTTGATGCCGATTCTAAGAAATTGTAAACTTCGTTATTTTCATAGATAGCAGCTTTTGTATCTGATTCGCCTTCGATTCGTGCTTGTATTAGATGATCACAATGAATCGTAGTTGGAATTTCAACTCGTTTTAAATTCGCCTGCATAAATTGAAGAATGGTCATTTGCCCTGTAACGTCTTGTAAGGCTACTCTATCTGGTTGTAAAAAAATATAACTTTCTCCTGGTCGTGGCTCCTCTTGAAGGATGTCAGTAATATGGCCTATTATAATTTTTTCACTCAACGTAAGTGGCCTATTAACAATTTTTCTAAATTCTGAAATACTATATTGTAGTTTTTTGTAAACCCTATTAACTAACTCTGGAGTCGATGCAATCCGGTTTTCCAATTGATATACCTATCAATATAATGAGAGTGACCTCTTAATAACATTCTTGGATGTAGGCATTAAATGTTAGAACTTATTAAGAAATATTACCGGCACGATAAAAGCACAAAGCACGAAATGATTCTTCTCATCTTTCGAATACTTTACTCATTAGTTTTGTATTTGTTGATCGCTAATACTTTCAAGATTATGATAACACCCACAATAAATACAATCACTAACTAATATACTAGTTTAACTCATTTTCTCACGATCTGTCCGAGCTTAGTATTTTTTATCGCTTCGTTATCTGCCGCGGAACCTTATTTTTTCAGCTTGACAAGTGTACTGTTCTCAATGATGCTTGTATTGCAGTTACATTTTGATTCTGCTATTAATATATTAGAGAAAAGATACGTATAATATGAGAAACTAAACAAATGGTATGTTTGAATTGCTTCGTTAATAAATACTGACCGACCGAAACTATTTCCAATATCTCCTGAAGGTTGTTAACAATTAGATCGTATTAAGTAATTACAACAGAAACATCAAATAGGTTGTATTTTTTCTTTTAATTTAATCTGACTAGGTGTTATATTCCTAAGATCAGACCACTTCTCAACTGGTATACTTAGATGAGCTAGGGTACATAATGATATTGTTACATCTGAAGATTCAGTAAGCATTTCTATTGTCTCTTCAATTGTTGGATTATGTCCTACTAGCAACACTCTAGTAATTGTATCAGGCAGTATCGATAGGACAGTTAGATAGTCTTCTGGTTTAGCCTCATAAAGTGAGTGTTTAAGAAGAATTTTTCCTGCTTCATATTGACATTCTTTGGCCAGAATCTCCGGTCATTTTTGCTCTGATTGCACTGGAGCTTATAATGAGATCTGGGACCAGATCTTTAGATCTGATTAGTTTTCCCATATATAATGCATCGTCAACACCGAGTTTGTCCAATGTTCTTTCATAATCAGATAAGTTTGGATCTTTTGGTCTGGATTTGGCATGCCGCAAAATAAGCAGTGTTTTTGTTGTCATTACAAAAACAAATAAGAAAACGTTTTGTATATCTATCTGATATTCTTGTTACTTGCCATTTATCCTATTTCTATGCTAACGTCCCTTTTTCCAGTTGCGTTTAGGATCAGCTTTAAGGTGAAAAAAGAACTCCTCTTTTGGAGGATGATGTTGATTTTAGAGTAGAATCAGCTCAACAGCGACATCCACACCACACCATGAATCTAGTGGATTCTTTTGAATTTTGGTGTTTATCGGCTGCTGTCACTATAAACCAGAATCACAAAAAAATCAGCCATAGAGTACTGGAAATATTATATCATTCTAAAGTAGACTTTGATAACAACGGAATCAAAGCTAAAAGTAAGCCATGAAATATTCGCCAACATTCTGATAATCATATAGCTGTCAAAAAATATGAAGAATAGATGTAGAACTAGATCCACAACTATCGGGATTTGTAAATAACATATGTTAATGTCTAACTTATGACATCTGACCAGAGATTCATATATATTTTGTCTGCTTAAAGGACTAAGAATGATAGAAATTGATAAATCAATAATTTCATCTCAAGTTGCGTACAAGTTTACTGGAACTTTAGTTGCTGTAAGTATAATCTTGGAATTTGGAGCTTTCGGTGTAGCCCAAGGACAAGAATCAATTGCTCCTATATCACCCTCGGACTCGCAATCCACTACTGCACTACAATCAGGAATGTGTGATCCTAGCAATCCAAAACTCAAATTTGTGAACACAACAGAGTCTAAAGCATGTGGTCTTCCAATATCAGTACCATCCGCTAATACAACTTTATCGTCATCATCCTCATCATCCTCATCTTCAACATTACCATCAAATATAGCGCCAGAACAAAAAGCTGCAATGTGTGATCCTAGCAATCCAAAACTCAAATTTGTGAACACAACAGAGTCTAAAGCATGTGGTCTTCCAATATCAGTACCATCCGCTAAT
>JAICSL010000332.1 GCA_025936955.1 Nitrososphaeraceae archaeon | reverse complement strand
TGTTGAAATTGAAGGACAGAAGTTCAAAGCATTGCAAGTTGCGGCAGCTATTCAAGGATTTCATCTTCATCTTCAAGCACAAAATCCTGCTCATGCTGCACAAATGTTCAATCATATGTTAAATTTAATTCCGTCTGCTATTGTACTTGGAGCTAATAGTCGACTTTTTGCTGGAAAGATGTTTTCTATGCATGAACCGCGAATCCATCTATATGATCAATCAGAACAGCAAAATTCAGGGTTTCCTTCCATTCCGCGATACTTAGATTGTGTTGAAGATTATGTTGATTATATTACATCACGAAGTCCAATAATTGCTAAAGATTACCTTGGACTTGAAAAGGAGCGCCATGACGATCTGAGAATACGTCTAAACTCAGAGTTTTATCGAGTTGAGACACGGATTATGTCAGTACAACCTAGTTCAAGTGAATTGATGGCAATGATAGAATTCTTCATAGGTTATTTGTATCGATCTATTCATCAAGAACGACAACTGCGGCCTCTCTCCGCATTAAGAGAAGAGAGATTAGCTGTAGTGCTATCTGGATATAATGCAAATACACATTTTAATATCATAGATACAATAACAAGCCAATTGGATTTTGCTCGCAAAGGACTGTCTGATTTAGGTGTTAAAGCTGAATTCCTTAGTATACTTGATAAGAGACTAGAAAATAAGACCACTCCTGGAGAATACGTTGCTAAATTATGGCAAGAAAAGTTCAATGGGTCTACTGAACAAACGGTTTTAGAAGTAATATCTGAGATCTGGCAGAAGACTAAAAATAATCAGCCAATAACTTGACTACTTATTAATAATGGATTAAGGATGTCAATACCATATGATAATTTTAGGCTCTTATTACTTGAGATTATTTAACAATCTGTCAACTGATAATGTATTAAGTATTTCTGACTTTCCTGCCCAAGCACGTCTTGCCTGTGCTATTCCAAATTTTAAGAAAGCAAAATGGACTGGATGATGTGCATCAGAATCAATCACAAGGTTGATATCATATTGAACTGCTTTTCTAATGTATTCTTCTTTTAAGTCAAGGCGATCATAATGTGCATCAATTTCCAGTACAGTGTTAGTATCTTTTGCTACTTCCATTAATTTGTCTACGTTAACCTGATATCCGTCTCTTTTGTTTATCAGTCGACCTGTTGGATGAAATATAATATCTACACTAGGATTTTGTGCAGCTTTTGTTAATCTATCAGTTTGAACTTCTATTGTTTGAGCAAAATTGGAATGGATTGCCGCTCCAACTACATCAAGTTTGTCTAGTGTATTATTTGATATATCCAGTGATCCGTCTTTCATAATATTTACTTCAGCAGCAGATAATATTTGAAAGTTATTTTGACTAGATTTTGTTATATCTTGTTTGTCATGAACATCGTTTTGCGTATTGTTGAGATTATTGTATTCTTCCTCTTTATAGTAAAATCCTTGTCTTATTTTATCATTTATCTCCTTAATCTTGTTTGCTTGGTCTATTAGTTCTTGTTCGTCAAGTCCATTTGTTAACTTCAAACTTTTTGTATGATCTGTTATCGCAATATACTCTAAGCCAAACTCATCCTTCGCAGCTAAAGCCATACCTTCTATTGACATCGTTCCATCAGTACTGTTACTGTGGACCTGTAAATCTCCTTTCAGATCATTATACTGTATCAGCTGGGGAAGCTTTCTTTTTTTTGCAAGTTCAATTTCTCCCATATTTTCTCTCATCTCTGGATGAATCCAATCTAACTCTAGTATTCGGTAAACTTCTTCTTCAGATGAACCTGCAATTCTATTTTTATTATTATCAAAAACACCCCATTCATTTAAACGAAAGCCCTTTGCCAGTGCTATTTTTCGCACTGCTACATTGTGTTGCTTGCTACCGGTGAAGTATTGAAGAGCAGAACCAAAACTTTCTTTAGGAACAACTAGGAGATCAGCATCCATTCCATTGTTTAATCGTAGAAATATCTTATGTTGTCCCTTACCAATAACCTCGTCAACTTCCGGCATAGCTGCAAAGTAATCTATAACCTTTTTAGGATCATCAGACACCGCCAAATAATCAACGTCACCTATTGTTTCCTTCATTCTTCTAAAAGAACCTGTTGCTATAGCTTTGCTTACTCCCTCAAAATCTGACAGACGTTGTTCTATTTGTTTTACAAGAGGATATACCTCACCTATCAAGTATCGTTCTCTTCCTTTCTTAAATAATTGAATTTTTTTCAGAATTGATTCTTCTTTTTTTTGAGAAAAACCTGTAATTTTGCGAATCTTACCTTCTGCTGCTGCTTTTTCTAGATCAGATAAATTCTTTACCTTCAAATTGTCATAAAAAATCTTTATTGTCTTAGGCCCGATGCTTTCT
>JAICSL010000116.1 GCA_025936955.1 Nitrososphaeraceae archaeon | reverse complement strand
CCTAAATAGATGTTAATCACTGATAAATGAGAAGCAATTTATGGCCCCATATCAACAAATTTCTGCCAAAAGGGATGAGACAAAAGTATACGTGGTTTGTCAGAAAAAGGAATTACCACATATATTAGACAATCGGCTTTATTTTACGACTAAAGACGGTTTTTTAAAAGAATTACAAAATCCCCACCTTGAACTTATATTTAGATACGATCGTAGAGGTAACAGAAGGAAGAATCCTTGTTAAAAAAGGCAAAGGAAAAGGAAAAAAAGACAGATGGTTAAGGATAGCAAAAAAAAGATATTCGAAATCCATCATTGTGATAAGTTCGATCGGGTAATTGATGAACAGAGTCATAACACTATCAAGTTTGATGAATACACAAACATATACGAACTCTGGTATAGTATTGATGATGCTTCAAATTATAAAGCAAAGCAATTTTTCTTCTGTCTTTTCTGCGGGAAATGACTAAGTACTAAAGAAGGGGCATCGCCCACTAATACCGAGAATTGATTAATCATTGATCAATCAGAACTTTCTGTAAGTTTGATAAAAAGAAAATAATAACAAAACAACAACATTTTTCACACAGACTATTTTATGCGAAACAAATCGTTTCAAAGGTTTAAAAACATTAGCCAAAGTGGTATGCATTTTTAACTTAAGTCCGTTACCAAAAATCAGTCCATACAAAGTCGTCTCTGATAACGAACAACTCTGCCACTCAATTGATTACTGTTTTAACCATATTTCATTCATTTATAAACATGACTAAATATCAATGGAATAAAAAAAGAGTGCTTAACTAGGTGAGTATAGAGAACGAAAGTATAATAAAGTCAGAAAAAATTTAAAGTTAGAATATCCAAGCATAATCAGCTCCTGTGAATATAGATAATCTTATTATCAAGTATCTTTCGCAATCTGACCCTTGCTTAGAAAAAGTAATTAGGTCGGTTGGAGACTATTCAATTAAGATTCGGAAAGATCCATTTCAGTCGCTTATAGAGTCGATAATCTACCAACAACTTGCAGGCAGAGCCGCTAGCGTTATTTATAGCAGATTCATAAAATACTATAATAATTCAGCTCCCTCGCCTAAACAGATATTATCGACTTCTGACTCTATATTAAGATCGCAGATTGGACTATCAAGTAAAAAAGTACAATACATTAAAGATCTGTCAAGTAAAGTCTTGGATAAAAAACTGAACTTAACAAGTCTGAGTGATCTGACCGATGAAGAAATAATTGCTCAACTGGTACAAGTTAAAGGAATTGGAAGATGGACAGCAGAAATGTTTTTGATATTCTGCCTTGGAAGACAAGATATCCTCCCAGTTACAGATCTTGGCATAAAAAAGGCTATACAGAAAATATATTGTCTTTCTGAATTACCCAGACCGTCAGAAATGCTAGCAATCTCTCAACCATGGAAACCATACAGAAGTATAGCCACATGGTATTTGTGGAAGTCCCTTTCAAAGTTTAATTCAATTGGATAATAAATCGTTTCAGCTTAGACTCTAAAAGCTAATGCCCTTCCAGAATATACAAAAAAAGAATGGGTCGTCGGCCACAAAAAAAAGCATCAAATCACTCCCAAATACTAATTTATAATGGAGAATATTTTGGTGTTTACCACTAATACTTCATCCTGTCAGAGTTGTGCTAGAAACAAAGAATAGTGGGAAGATTGGATGGAATCATTGAAACAATATGCCCTTAATTTCGATTTCGATGTATCCGGGGAGAACAAAAGAGCAAAAAGAACAATTTGCAAAGGCAGTTACTAAAGCAGCAGTTGAAATATTAAAAACCAAACCAGAACACATAATTATACTATATGATGAGAAACCAAGAGAGAACTGGTATGTTTCTGGTAAGTCCCTTTAGAATCATGATAATTATTAATATTGAGTATATGCTGCATACAATAATAGTAAACCGGATCTAGATTTATTATCTTCTCTAAATTATTTTGATTTTGTAGTAATATTGATGCGATAGGAAAGTTTATAATACTAAATCCTTTTGCAGTTATTTTCAAAAATATCAAGTTAATGCCTGGCAGCCCGTTTAGAAGCAAACAAAGAACTCAAAATCGTAGATTAAAGGATTAGAACCTGCTGAAAGAAAATATAACATCTAATAAATGCCGAGACAAGTTCATACACGATGGAAGAATTTGGTTGATATCATTTATACAAGTAATCAAATTCATATACTAATAATAGTGGGTTTAGATATATAGAGCAATATGAACTATAATGAGTTAAGTGCCGAAGAACAAAGGGTGATTGCTGATAAAGCAACAGAAGCTCCTTTCTCTGGTGAGTATGATAATTTTTATAAAGACGGGACGTTTATCTGTAAAAGATGTAATTCACCACTATTCTCATCTGAAAGCAAATTTGACGCTGGCTGTGGCTGGCCAAGCTTTGACGAAGATCTATCAAATGCAATAAGGCGTCTACCTGACCCTGACGGAATGAGAACAGAAATAGAGTGTGCAAACTGCGGTGCACATTTAGGGCACGAATTTGTAGGAGAATATTTGACAGATAAGAATACTAGACATTTTTTGAATTCACTAGCAATACGTTTTATTCCAAAAGATAGGGAGTTGCCAAAAACAATTCATGCATAACACTAACGATATAGAAAATAATAGCAGCGATAACAACGTCGAGACAGCCACACTAGCCAATGGATGTTTCTGGTGTAGCGAAGCTGTGTTTCAAAGACTCAAAGGTGTTAAATCTATACTCCCTGGTTATGCTGGAGGAACAGTAAAGAATCCGTCCTATCAACAAGTTTGTACTGGCAAAACAGGACATGCAGAATCAATTCAAATAAAATTTGATCCAAATGTCATATCATTTGAAAAAATCCTCGATATTTTCTGGCATACACATGATCCGACCACACTTAATAGACAAGGTAATGATGTTGGAACACAGTACAGATCTGCAATTTTTTACCATGACGAGAACCAAAAAAAGATTGCGGAGGATTCGAAGAAAGATCTTTCACAAAAAGGAATTTACAAAGATACTATCGTAACAGAAATCACTCCTTTTACGAATTTCTACGTTGCTGAAAATTACCATAAGAATTACTATCAAAACCATTCATCAGAGCCCTATTGTAGTTTTGTAATCAACCCTAAAATCGACAAGTTGTTTGAGCAATATCGAAATCAGATAAAAGAAGGATATTGATTTAACGAGGTAACGATGCGGTTGAGCTAATTCCATATGCTAATGGTGATACTCAGATGAATCAACGTATAACTTCTGATGCCGTCGTGTATGTTTGCTGACATAAAAACAAAGACAAAAATTGGAAGAAATAAATCTGTGAGAAGAAAATGATCATAAGACATTAGAGATGCCTGATATAAAGAAATTGAAACAATGTCCAATATGCGGTTGTACAGAGCACAGAATTTTGGGCTGTGCTAAACATTGGCGCTCGCATAAAAAGAATAAACATGGTATGTGTGAATTAAGGACAGCACACTGAATGATGCCTTCGTATAGCAGATCAGAATTGCAGTTAGCATAATAATGGATTAGTAGGAAATACTAGATAGAGATTTTGTATTTTATCGCAAAACAAATCTCATTTTGATAAAAATACAAAAATATATCACTAGAAGGAATGTTTAATGTACTCTGCTGTAAGTAGTATCGTCAAGTCACTAAGCGAATGTTATCATAGTTTTGCACTATGCGAATCATGTTTTTGGTGTGCGAGTTATTTTTTAAAAACATGTACTGATAATGAAAATGTTGTTTGTCCTTTATGTAATAAGCTCGTTACTTTCATCCCATTAGAAAAGAACGAAAGGTATCTGATAAATATTGAACCTAAAAGTGGTCTAGAACTAGAATTCTCCAAGCTAAAGTAACTCAATCTCATTCTGATTCTAATTCTCCTGAACAGGGAGGATGCTGGGATGCAATGTTGTTCACATGGTTAACATAGGAATAAGAAGTACATGGTGTCGTTAGCTGGCCATTTCATTTGGGACCCTCTTTGGATCATAATTTGAAGATATATGCCATGAGTTGAAGGACAATTTTATCATATGTTGATAGCATGATATAGGACGTGTATTATTGTACATGATAAATCTATAAATTTATATCGCCTGAAGATGCAGGAAAGGATTCTATCACTATTGCTAACACAATACAATAGAATACAATGTTAAATGTCGTCAGTTATTTTATAGATGCATCTAAGGATAATGAGGCAATACTTATTTTCATTGGAGTTATAGAGATCGTTCTGACTAGGAACTCCCTCCCGGGATAGTGTGTCATATATTATTAGGATAACTTGCTCCTTAATTTGTTACCATTATGTCAATTTCAACACATGCGGAAGCATCCACACCGCAAAAAAAGATGCAAGAATGTAGGCGATGTAAAGAATTCGGGTTTCCAAATCAACTGATAAGCTTCGAAAAAGTGGGAGAAGATGCGGCTACAGGAAAAATCAATTGGAAATTAATCGATGAAGATGGAAAAGACCATAAGCACAAGAATACTTATGGAACAGACGTTAATCATTATCATCAGCAATCACAGAAGAGCCAAAGACCCATTTTCAAAAATAGGCGAGTTGTAGATATTGCTACTGTAACTGATTTGGAAGAAGCAAGGAAATTATTCTCCTCAGGTTGGGAATACAAGACCTCCTATCCGGCAACAATAGCGAATATACCACACTATGTATTGGTGAAGAGAGAACAATACAATTAACCACGCTCTTCCTCTTTTTATTCTGTAGGAAAGTTCATAGCTTCTTTATGTGATCACAACAAATAATGGAATAGCAATATAGAATGAGCAAACAAAGAAAAAGACCAATTTGTTTAATTAAGTTGGCCAAAGAATAACGTCCTGGCCTAGCAAAGTAAACGGAACATACGCCGTCGTTGAATAAAAAAGAACAGTCACTTTCTAAGTACTATATGCCATTTGTCAAAAAACTGCCGTTTGCTCATATTCTCGTTAAGCCAGACACGCATGCAACATCGAAAAGATAAGATAAGATAAGAACAGACGGGTAAACGATCGGTCCTTTAGTGAAGGCAAAAACTGTAAAAGGCAAGATGTCTATTTTTTGGCTTAAATGAAATGTGTTTGAACATAAACGGAATTTACTGAACTTCATTATTCCAAGATTACTATTAAAAAATAAAAAAGGAGAGAATTGATTAAACAGAACTGTAGAAAAATTGCGTAATTTACCAACAAAACATTCAACATTTTCTCTCGATGGAAATTTAGGTTCTAGGATTAGTGGCATTTAACTAATCCATAAAGTTGGTCCTGTTGTTAAGTCGCACCGAAACACGTAGCGCCTAGCCAAGACATGAATAATATTAATAACTTGACTTCTACTTTTATAGGGTAGATAATTACAGATTTTGAGCTAAGATTGGTAGCTTTGTATCACACCTGAAAACGGCACTGCTACAACGAAGACAGACAATTAAACAATTTACAGGGGAACCCTTGCTGCCTCTCATGAAAACTAATGAGAAGGACGACCAAACCAAGGTAATATAAGTATTAGTGCAAAAAAATTCAGGATATTGTAAACAATTAATCTTTATCTATCTAAAGCCCTAGTCAAAAAAAATTTAGTGACCGTGGCCGCAGCCGCATCCACCACTTAATCCACCCATACTACTTTCATCCTCGTGGTGAGTATTACTTTGCTGTGAACACGATGGACAGGTAGCAGTACCAGTTTCAGACATAAACATTGTCCCACAAGAGATACATTTTAACTTTTGAATTCCTTGCATATTGTAATTGCTGTTTACTTATCCTAATTAAAACCTTGACAATTCAGAGCTATTATCCATCATTATGCTATCTCTATTATTCATTGCATCAAAGTTGTCATAATTAAAGACAATTATTGTAGTTCGCAAAATTAGCGACTGAATGTTGTAGTAGTATTTACTCTTCTCGTATATCATTAATACTAATTTGATATCTTAAGATTGATCTTGTCCGCTGCGTAGATATAATCATCTATAACTTAATAATCATTAGTATACACCAACCTGAACATCTCTCTGATTTGCCTAAAATT
>JAICSL010000237.1 GCA_025936955.1 Nitrososphaeraceae archaeon | reverse complement strand
TGAGTTTTCTTATTTCTACCCTGTTGATTCACGACATTCAGGGAGAGATCTTATCCCAAATCATCTATCTTTCTTCATATTTAATCATGTTGCACTTTTTGAGGAAGAAGAATGGCCACGGCAAATAGTAGTTAACGGATCTGTTCTCATGGAGGGAAAAAAAATGTCTAAATCTATTGGTAACATTATTCCATTACGGCAAGCGATAAAAGAGTATAGTGCAGACGCAATTCGATTGTCGATACTAATATCGGCAGAACTTTTGCAAGATTCTGATTTTTCCTATGATGCAATCAAGAGTGTTCGATCTAAATTGCAAGATATTTACGAGACAGGACTGAAATATGCACATACAGATCATAATTTCCTCTCTCATAATAAAAGAGATATACAATCAGAAGATCGATGGCTTATTAGTAAGTTGCAACGTATTATCGAAGATACCACAACATCTATGGACAAATTAAGGATGAGAGAAGCCCTCCATAATATATTGTACTTGCTTGATCAGAATCTACAGTGGCATAGCAAGAGAGTAAGAGCAAAAAATAGAGAATCTCTAGTGGTAGACATTTTGAATGAATTTAATAAGACCAGGCTCAGATTGCTAGCACCTTTTGCTCCGTTTACAGCCGAAGAAGTATGGGAAAGAATGGGTAATTCAGAATCAATTATTTTTGCTGGTTGGCCCTTGTCAGACGAAGGAAAAAAGGATATCATGGCGGAGGAATCAGAGGAACTGATCATGAGTATGATATCTGATCTACAAAGTATCATAAAGACAACAAAGATAATACCAAAAAGAATTATCTTATATATTGCTGCTCGCTGGAAATCAGACTTATATCTGAAAATTCTATCTATTGTTTTGGTAGAAAACAAATTTAGAATCAAAGACATTATGAAAGAACTAATGAAAGATACTGAACAGATATCTACTGTAAGGAGTGATTCGAACTTGATAAAAAAAACTATAGAAGATATTCTATCAAATCCAATCACAGTAAGAAAAAGACGACTAAAAACAATGTCTAACTTTGATGAAAGACCCTATCTCGAAGACGCCAAGTCTTTCATATCAATGGAATGCAACAGCTCTCCTGCTCAGATCGACATATATTCAGAGGAGGATATGCAAAAATATGATCCTAAGTCGAGAGCAAGATTTGCCAGGGCCTTTAAGCCTGCAATATATATCGAATAATCGATTATCATTCATTCTTTTTTCCTTTTCCTTAAAAATATAGTTGAAGAAATAATATATAATGAGAATCCTATTATAGCTATTACTAGGCCATAAAGTGATACAGCTCCTCTATGTAAATAACTTCCTAACCCAACTATTATTGCTCCAGTTATCAACAATGTTAAGCCGGTCCGAGCAGAGCCGGACATACGTATTCTTTTTGACATATATTAATAAAACATATGTTGGCACTAATATCAATTATTCGTAAGACGGTCGATTTTAGTGGGACTATATAACCTATCGAATGAATCAAAAATATACTTAGACTCTACATTTGATGAAGAATTATGCACGAGTCAAACAAGTCTTAGTTTGTGGAGATATCGTAACACTATCCCTTCTTTATATAACACATACTCAATATTTTCATAACTTAATGAGGTCAAAATATCTATGAATCTAGTAATTATACACAGAATAATTCTAATTATTATATTCTTGTCGATTGGGATGTCTATTATGATTTTTTTTAATGGATTTAACAACCAAGCTTTAGCTTTAGACTCAAACTATACTAGTGCTTTAGTCGATAAAGGAATTTATCTTGCTAACTCAGGAAACTTTACTGGAGCAATTAGCTATTATGATAAAGCTTTAGCTATAGACCCAAATAATGAAGATGCCTTAGTTGGTAAGAAAGTTGCCCTTGACAATTTAGAAAACATTACGGGAGCAATTACTTTCGATGATAAAGCTTTAGCTATAGACCCAAACAATACGAACGTTAAATAATAAAGCTACTACATTAAATGATTTAGGAAGGGAACAGGTAACTAGTTGATATTACAATCAGAAATATCAACGATACAATGGTAGAATTTCTAAAATAATATCCTTCAAAATAGCAATATTACAACAGTCTATGGTATCTATGCGTTCTTTTTCATCCAGGTCCACGACGTTTAAAGAACCCAAGAATAATAATATTTAATTTTAAGTAAAGTTATCAGTCAGATCTATATTATCTAATTCTGATAATCATCTTTGAATTAAACCCCTAGTTAATTCTTGATCCTCGGAAATGAGATGAGATGTCAACTAAAAAATAAATTTATTCGTTTGGTTGGTTCTTGTCTACCAATTCAGTCAAATAAACAAAAACCAAAGATCAGCTTACCAAGAAATATAATTTATTCTTCTACAATACAAAAAAAAATAGGTTTTGTAACTGAACCTTGTTTTTTACGCACCGGGAATGCCAGTACTTTCAGTAGTTTCGGTACCGACAGCACCATCAGTAGCAGTGCCAACACAAGCTTCTACTTCTGCACAGACAGCATTTGGTTGTACATTTAATGCTATTGTACCAAATCCACTAGCTATTGTTTTGCCCTTGTTCTTTTCTTTAGTACTTGTATTGCCGTCACCAGATGCAAAGACTGTATGTGTCATAGCAATTGCTCCTACGATTAATAGTGCCGCTGATAATATAGCACCTATTGCAAATGTTGTATTATTCATGATTTTGTCTAATCAGCACTGCAATTGTATTTTATATGTGAATTAAGGAAATAAGTGCTATTATTTAATGCCGAAATGTCTACCACTAGCATATTATCTCCAAATTAAGGTTAATTTTATTATGTTAATATTTTAGTAACCTTTCAGACAATGAAATGCGAGTGAATAATAAGTTATTCGATTAAAATTTCTGTTTGCTAGTGCATTTAAATCATAATCGGTCATGTAAGATAATGTCTTCTAAAAGCACTATAATATTCGATTGATGATTTATTTCTCTATAATTAATCGGTTAAAAAACAATCAAGTAGACATCTTTATCGTCAAAAGTAGATATTTTCATATAAGATACCAATAAAGGAACATACGAGAGCAAAACTTATTTTCCATCCTTGCCTGTCTTGTTATATCATTGACTACTTTCTCTAATCTTCTTGCAATTATACATTCTCCTTCTGTATCCAATTGATATATTTTTTCAGAAAGTATTGTTATCAACCAATCTAGTTCTTTATCATCAGTTTCTATTTGTAACTTAGAAACCCTAGATATATTTACCACGTCTTTTAATTAGGTCCTTTAAAACCTTTAGATCTAAGATTATCTTTTGACCTATAGTAAATGAAAGAATGAGAACAAATAGGTTTATTTCCAACCTAATGTACGGTAACAAAGAAGTTTTTTAAATAACCTGAAAATGCTTACGCTAACAGCAAATTTGGGAGACACTAGAAGTATCGCTTCTCATCCGGCAAGTACAACAC
>JAICSL010000210.1 GCA_025936955.1 Nitrososphaeraceae archaeon | reverse complement strand
GAAGATGATGAAGATGATGATGATGATGATGATGATGATGATGATGATGATGATGATGATGATGATAAAAAAGAATCTGACGATGAGAAAAGAATATAATAAAATTCATAATATTTTATTACACAAAAAGATAACGTAAATTAATTCATTGTTTCTGAATTAATTCGATTTTGGATGAGTGTTGCTCTTCTGCAATTTAATGATATGTATTGAGAATCAAAAAACGAACATTTGATCTACTTTCTATATTCCATTTAGAATAACTTGCCTAATTACTTTCATGTTAGAACATATTCGATTCCTATTGTCAGTATTTATCTTGCAAGAGTAATGTTTGAATTTGTTTATTCTGAATTCAAATCTCTGGAAAAAGATCTTAAAATATCTATCACGATTCAAATAAGGAAGGATAAAGGTTTACAAATTCATGTAACCTGCTTACACTATTGCAGATGGCTCATAAATAAGATTATGTTATAACCATGATAAATAATAGTCTATAACTTAAATTATATTTTCTTTACCATCATAGAGACGCATTCTTATCCGAATGTAAATACATATGCTTGAAACCCTTTTCCTTTAACATCTATTACTAATGAATGAAAGCCATCGTCATAATATGATTGATGATTTACAATGTTATACAGCCTTGGATAATCAATTACAAATTGAGAATTGTTGTTTTTGGTATCCACGCCTTTGTAATTATTAGGCAATAAAGAATTATCCTCATAAACTATTCCCTGGCCCCTACCGCCTGCTACCAGGTTTACAGATTTTGCAGAATAGTTTAAGATAATACGACCAGTATCACTTTGTAATTCAAGGTTATCATGATTATTTTTCCATTTCCCTTCCAGATAAATTGTATTAGGTATGATAGATGAATTTATTGATGGCGCTGTATATGTTACAGTTTGTTCTGGCTGAAATCCTTCTGAATTTCCTACTGCTGAATTTGAGCCTTGATTTCCAAAATACAATTCTGGTGTTTTAATTTTTGAAAAATCAACAGGCTGTTCAAGAAAATTACGAATATTCTTTGTAGAATTAAAATGCGATTTATTTTCGTATGAAAAGGTTGTTGTATTTATATCATCCATGTTTTTTATTCCTTTGTCACTGTTTCTTTCAGCTAAGAGCGATTGAATTACCTTTTCTGTTTGATTGTATTCCCCCTCACCCACACGGTCATATCTTACAAGTCCTTTATCATCAACAAGATACATTCTTGGCCAATAATTATTTCCATAGGCATTCCAAATTTTATAATTATTATCTTGTATAACTGGATATTTTATACCATATTTCTGCAATGAAGTCTTTACATATTCACTATTTTTTTCAAATTCAAATTCTGGTGTATGAACTCCAACTATTACTAGCCCTTTATCTGCATACTTTGTATTCCAGTCTATAAGATGTGGAATGGTTCGCAGAACATTAATACAACTATAAGTCCAAAAATTGACAAGCACCACTTTTCCTTTTAAAATTCCCATTGTTAGCGGCGGGTAATTATTAAGAGGTTTTATACTTTCACCACTTTTCTCAAATTCAGGAGCAATTTTAAATTGAGATTTATTATCCGATATTCTTATTTCATCAATGTATTGTATAGATGGCATATTCTTTGAAAAAATTTTTTCTTCCGAGTTGGCATCTGCCTTGATAAAAAATGTACCAGGAAAACTTGTTAAATAACCAATAGTTAATACGCCTACTACAATTACCACTGTTAAGGCAATAACCCTATGCTTCATTTTTAATCCTTTTTCACCCTTTTCATTTTATATTATTAGTAGTATTATGTTTGCCAAAGAAATTAGAGATCTGTTTTATAACGAACTGTGGCTGTTCTTCTGGAATGAAATGACCGGTATTTGAAACTTTTACGCCTTGAACATTTTGAGCGAGCATCTTCATCCCATATACAACACTAGGCATAGTAATATTGCCACCTAATACTGGAATATATCCTCCACCAAGAGCCAATACAGGCATTGTAAGCTTTGTCTTTGAATAATTTTGATTGTCAATTGCATCCTGTGGAAAAGCTTTATAATACTCAAATCCTGCATGCATCCCACCTGGAGCAGAATAATGACTAACATATTCGTTGATATCCTCTTGTGTTATTGCAGATGGATTGTATGCAAGACCATGATAGAACCATGATAAATACATCATCTCTTTTCCTTGTACAAGGGCTTCTGGTACATTTGGTACTTGATGGAATATGCCCCACCATATTGGTGGTCTCCCTGGAGGTGCAAAACCAGAAATAGTTAGTTCCATGACTACCAATTTCTTTACTTCTGTAGGATGTGCAGCTGTATAAGAATAGGCTACTTGTGTTCCGATATCATGACCCACTAGGAAAATTGTCTTAAATCCTAAATGAGTAACTAGTTGATGTATATCTTCAGCTACAGTCTTACCATCATAGCCAGTTGGTGGTTTTGAAGAATCTCCAAGGCCTCGCAGATCAGGTGCTATAACAGTATAGTTCTTAGCCAATGCTGGCATTACAGCATGCCATGCATACCAAGTTTCTGGCCAACCATGTAATAAAACTATGGGATCTCCATGTCCGCCAATAACATAGTGCAGTTGAATACCATTAACAGAAGCGAAATGATGTGAAAAAGTCATGTTGCCCATCTGAAAAGAACTACCAATAAGTTGTTGCTGCTGCTGCTGCGGTTGTTGTTGCTGTTGTTGTGCCATTGCAGTATTTTTTTGATCTAATACCAAAGTATCAACAAACAATATGCTGATCGCAATAACCGCAATCATGAGAAACGTTATTGTGACAAAGTGATATAAAATATGGATTATGGAGTTATATTTCCATTTCATTGTAATTTGATCATCAATTTATTATATCAGCATGACGAGTACATTGCCTTGTATTATGTCAAAAAGTATTAATAAAAACATAATACACTTGGATGATTCGACAAACGTTACACTAATTATATCAATGACAAGGAGGCTTTTGCAACATAAAGACTATTGTATAATGGCAGTATAGATATTCTATTTTCATTTCAATATATATTGTATTGCAGGTTCTTTTTCAGTTGCTACCAAAAAAAACAATTCATTTCCCTTATCATTAGCAATATTGCACAAGTACCAAACTCAAATTACGTTAGGCCTGCGGGTTATCCATAGCTAACGGGTAATTATTCTGGATAATTTGGATGATGAGTCAGCGAAGTAATGGTGGCCTCATCTAGACATGAAGAGGGATAGTATCAAGGACTTTGTGAATCTCTGTATCGTTGGCTGTATTGAACAATTCAATACTTCGCCATTTGCCTGAACCAAGAGGCGGGGGCCAAAGCCGGACCAAATGCCTTTATCTAGATAACTCTGCAGCATGCAATGCCTCAGTCGCACGTAATTCGTCGACTTTGAGGGAACTAGTTCCTTGAGAAACCGTGGAGACCATGTCGATGAGGTATTCCAGTGGTTTCACTCTATCATAACTTGATCAACATAACACCATTCCCAATCTTCGCCTGGCTCAAAAGATTTTACAATAGGATGTTCAGTTGTTTTGAAATGTTTTGTCGCGTGCTTATTAGGTGAAGAATCACAACAACCTACATGGCCACAGGTCAAACATAAACGCAAATGTACCCAATCAGAACCCATCTGTAGACATTCTTCACAACCATTTGGTGTTTTTGGTTTTATATTTTGATTTACTTGTATAAGATGACTATCTTTTTGTTTCATGGTATAATATAGTAATATAAGATCTTACTTATAGGAGTGTCTCTATAATTATAAAATTATTAAGTTATTTGTACAATATGGATCTACCATTGTGTTATGGGATATATTTTGTAGAGAAGATGAAACTAGAATGCATATGTTGTTCCAGCCCTCATCTGTTTACTTAACGATTTTATCAACATGATTAATATAT
>JAICSL010000069.1 GCA_025936955.1 Nitrososphaeraceae archaeon | reverse complement strand
TAGGTATTATTCGGTAAAATATGACATACTGGATTTTTAACCAGATATTATTTTTTTCAATATTACTGGAACTTTTCAGTATCAGGCGAGCTCAATTTATTGAGTATAAACGATATATTGGGGACAGCGCTTTGCCCATACTTATCACTTGTATGGGAATTATAAGTTCAATATATAATTACTAATATTATTAGTAATTTACAAAATTATCATACATTATTTCACTTCAAACTATATAGTTTTATCAATTGTAGATAAGTAAAGGTTTGCCAATTTTTTAATGCCTAAATGATACAAGTATTCCAGGTTATTGGTCGTAAAACTAACCACTAAATGTTTGCCATAGAAAACAATTAGATACAAATATAAAAACAAAAAAAAGTAGGTCGACCACGAATCACAGAATGGTCATCTTTGGCGTTAGCTAGTGGTTATATTATCCCTTTGTGCTATTCGTAGAGCTACTAGAGGACCCATGGCTAGATGATCCACTACTAGATGATCCACTACTAGATGATCCACTACTAGATGTAGTACTCGCTGCTTCAGCACTTGCTAGATTATCACTAGTTGTAGCAGTAGTTGCTGATGCACTCACTGTATAGGTTGCAACGAACGGGGAATTGCCTTTTGAATGTAGAGCTAAGGAGCTAGCTGTGAATGGAATTGACGCAGAGTCTCCAGACGCAACGGTTGAGATAGTAACTTTCTTACCATTAGGCAACGTAGTTGTAGTTACTGTTCCAAAACCCTTTGGAATTTTGGATTGTGTGTCATTATTTACAGTATATGCTTGGTATACTTGTACGTCGACAGCTTTCGTTGCGGTGAATGTTAATACACCTGTATATACTGCATTATTTTCAGCTCTTGGAGATAAAATAACTGCAACCTGTCCTTTTTGACCAGGTAATGCGTCTGTTGTTGAAGAAATTGTTCCTTGAACAACAAATGGTTTATTTAAAGGTTGTGTAGCTTTTGGTTTAGGTGCGGTTGTGCTTGTTGTATTAGCGGGCTGTGCTAGTGCTTGTTGTGATAATGGATTGCTGGCAATAATCAATGATGCTACGAGTATGACTGAAGTAGCAATTCCTGCCAGTATCGTATAGTTTGCTGCATGTTTTTTATTCATTAGTTCAAGAACAAACAAACTATATATTACATTTATTGGTTTCCAATTTATATTCTACTTTTAGATTCAGTTTATATCTTCTGTAACAATATTACCTAGTCATTTTTAAGTTAAACTAACGAAACGTGACGACGCATTACACTTACATTCGATTTTCCATATGAATAAATTTTATTCTAGAGAGACGACTATAAATTATTAATGTCCAAATAACTGATCATAAATCAAGTAGTTTACGCATAGTGCAATAATATTTATGAGTCTTATAGAGTCGTGTCATGTACACTCAAGAACCCAGCCTTCTGAAAAAAACCTAGGTCTGGTTTCGTCTTCACCAACAGCGGTTGCATATCTCCAAATCTCCGCTGTTGCCTCTCTACAAAAGGTTGTTTTAATTTTGGTGAATGCTTCAATTTCATCTCCTAAACTTTCTTTATGTGCAGTAGTAGAACAACTCTTGCAAAACTGACATTTTCCATCCAACATTATATCTGATCCTTTGCTGTCATCAAAAATAGGGTATGCACGACAAGCTAATGGCCGATTCTCATAGATTTTGCATTTTAAACCAATATGTGATGACGTTTGTGAATTACTTTCCTCTAAGAAAGGACAGAGATCGCCATTCTTTTTTTTACCCATCATTTGATAAGCAAGAATTTTTTTTGGACCAATGCCCTTCTTTTTTCTACCCGATCCTAACCTGGGAATAATATTTATTCGAATATTATTATTCTTGGCTTCTTCTTCAATTCTGAATTTTTCGTCAGGTAATATCAAAACCCCAATCTTCCCATATTCAACAGAAGGATAATATTCTCGATAATTACAGCAATCAGAACATCCCTCAACACATTTAAACTTTCTAAGCACAAGTATCGCCTCTATTCCTAATATACTGTGACTCTATACTATCAATTGGCATTGTTGAATATTTTAAGAACTTTATGTCGTAGACCATTTTTGATTTCTTTAATAAAATCAGATCAAATTTATCAGAATCTTCACTCTGTTTATAAACGCCAAAACGTAGAATTGCTTTATTTTCATATCCACTTTTAAAACGTTCATAATTTTCAGATATTGATATGTTTTTTGCAAAACCAGTATTATCATCTTTATAGTCGGAACCTCCGTAAAGAATAAACCAGTAAGTATCGTTGATTTCAACAAATCTAATTTTAATTTGATCATCTGGCCACCAATTAATAGTTCTTTTCCATAGCTTGAATGCATACATTTTATCAATAAATATTGGAAAAATATTCATATATACGTCGTAGTACCTATATCCCACACCAACAAAGTCAGTGAACCATAGTATAGTTTTGCTTGACATAGACCAATATACTTCAATTTACGGTTGGAAGAATATTTCTGTTTCGCAATTATAATTTTTTTACGGTATCATAATAAGATGCACGAACGTATTATGAGATATTAATCACTCTATGTCCATAATCAAGTATGAATCCATTTCATTGAACAGCATGATAATCCCATTATAGCATTCCAGAACCAAATAACGTATCGATTTTCTTATTACAAAAGTTATCATCATCAAATTCCAATCCATGAATGAATAATCTCATTTTTCTTTTTCTACTGCTTCTATATAACATTCATGTCCTCTATGTTCTTTATCTAATATAATTGCCTCCTCCTTTGAAATAGGGAATACACCATCTGTAAGATATTCCTCGCCATTCTTTTCCAGAATAACCTTTTTACATTGGTCACAGACCAAACGTTGTGTTATCATCTTTAAGAATACCTCTGTCATGATCATTATATTTTAACTATTCTCTATCTGGTGCCATTTACTTATTTCTAGATCGATGTTTGGACTAATTCGTAGATCCGAAAATAAGATTGAGCAGTTAATTTCAGTTTCTGTAATTTTACTTTATAAATATGTTTTATAGCGTGATATCTACATTGTATATTAATTAATCTACATAAACAAGATACACATCGCATACTTCTGACAATTATACTTCAGTTTGCTTATTGTAGGAAGAGATATAGGAAGTATACTCCGATTAGATTGTAACACGACTTTAGAATACTATTCTGAAAAGCAAAAAATATATTTTTCTTAATTCTTGTCTCTAGCAAGAAAACGGACATAATCTGGATAAGCAGTGGAAGGATAAATTCAATGGGTTATTCATAAATTTACAGATTGAAGACATCCAAAAAGCATGTATAACATATCATTTTACAAATAAATCATACATTGTATGTCGTAGTTGATCTATATCGATGGTGTTTCATAAATGCATACTCGATAATCTAATCTAATAGTAAATTAAATTACAGAATGACATGATTGCATTTACTACTATTCATATAGTGGAATCTGTAATCAGATCGACGTACTAATATGTAGATTCTTCACTAGTTTAGCTATAATTTTGCATTTTTAATCTATTTTGTAGGTCATCTTGTAATGAGTCTCCTATAACATGTATAGTGTATTTCTGCATAATTCTGTTACGGTCATATACCATATCTATGAATACTTATTTCTTGAATAGGCCTTTGAACGGAATATTGATATTTTTAAAAACCCCTTTTCTATTTTCCTTCTCAGCTATGAGTTTGAAACATTCTTCACATAACGCGCGCAGATTAACTGGACGATTATCTTTTAAGGAACCATTAATATGCTCAAATTGTGGATGAATGCTGGCTCCAAATTTTGTAGAACATTTCTGACATCGATGACGCGCTCTCTCTAAAACTGTCTGCCTTATACTCATAGTAAGATGTTTATATTTACTTTTATCAACATTGCCACTCTGATTTCCACCAAAAAAAGACAACAAACATAGTTATAGCGTCTCAAACTTAATTCTTGCGGAAAGGCTAATTGCCTGTGATTACATTCGAAGGATTTAGTATCGCATCTAACACCCACGAATAATGATTGAATAATAAACAATTAACCTAGAATATATCAAATTGTGAATAATTTCACGATATATTTGAGAATATCTTCTAATATATTATATTATGCCATTTTATTCATTGTTAGCGTAGGTTGACCTTAATACCATTACAGATAAATTATCATGTAGGATCTTATGATTACTAATAGAAGCAAAGGCATATGAAGATTATTTATGTATTACTTGACGGAATAGGAGACCTACCACATTCTTCGCTGAATGATTTGACCCCTCTCGATGCAGCTTATACTCCAAATATGGATTCTTTAGCAAGGAATGGCTGTATGGGTCAAGTAATCACTGTAGGAAAAGGTATTGCCCCTCAATCTGATATTGCAGTATTCAACATGCTGGGCTATAATTTCAAAAATGGAGATTATGTTGGTAGAGGAGTAATAGAATCAATTGGTTGTAATATTGATTTTCGTAATGGGGATCTTGCTTTACGCGGCAACTTTGCAACTATTGACAACAATTTACAAATAATTGATAGAAGAGCGGGTAGAATTATTGACAAAGATGAAGCACAGTCGATATGCAAAACCTTGAGGGAAAGAATCAAATTCAGTGACAAGGATGTCACAGTTGCACTAGAGCCCACAATTGGTCACCGGTTAACTATTAGATTCAGACATGACAAAATAACTTTATCTGATAAGATCACAAATACAGATCCAGCATACGATAAAGTGGATGGCATAGGAATAGCAAAGCAAGCTACAACCAATATGCATATTGAAAGATCTAATGCACAAGAAGATACAGAATCTGCAAAAACGGCTTCAAAAATACTAAATGAATTTACTGAACAGTCTATAGAATTATTGAAGGATCATCCCATAAATAAGGCTCGCATGCTGTCTGGAAAAAAAACAATGAATGCCATACTTGCACGCGATTCTGGCAATAGATATCCTCAAGTTGAACCAATAAGCGAAAAATATGGCATCAACATTGCATGCATAGTTGATATGCCAGTAGAAATTGGAATTTCTAAAGTCTTGAAGATGAATGCATTTGAGGCGGGTGACATTACAGATTATGAGAAAAAGGCAAATGTGGCATCCAAAGTCTTAGAAAAATATGATGCAATATATGTTCATATTAAAGGTCCTGATGAATTTGGACACGATGGTGACGCAAAAGGTAAAATGGAAAATATTGAGGAAATTGACAAACGTTTCTTTGGATCTTTAGCACATGAGTTGAAGGTAAAAGAACCCACCATAATTATTTCGGGAGATCATTCTACACCTTGTATACGAAAAGGGCATAGTGATGATCCTGTTCCAATTTTGATTTCTGGACATAAGATCACAAAAGATGAAAGTACAAGATTTACCGAAGGATGTGCGTCAAGAGGCAGAATGGGAGTTCTTATGGGAGCAGACGTTTTGACAACTGCAATAAACATCATAAATAAGTAGTCGAGACAGCATAGGTTCGCTATTAACACTATTAGATAGATTATCATCTATTTCATAGGTGTAGTATGATCATAATGGAATACTAACAATTCGCCTTAATTACTTGAAAAACATTAGACGAGATGAAAAATCATTTCCAAGTTTTGTTATGACGATGTATAAATTTATTCCTGTGTAATTAAGGTAAGTTCTTCATGATTCATACGGTCTAAATGAAGTGAGTTCTTCGTGTGAGAAGAGGAATAGAAAATCTGATATGATATATGATTAAGACTTAATAGAAATGATTGCTGTCTACAATAGTATAAATTTTGCAAGTATTCAAATTGATTTCTAGCAATCACCGATGGTTTCAAAAATCCCAAAAATACAACGCCAAGTAAATATCAGGTGGATAAATAAGAAGAACTATCCTATTTCTTTTTGTGCACATACCCTACCAAGATAAGGTTTGTGGTCTAAAATTTTAGATAGACTTTAAATCATCAATTAGGATATAAACCCAGTTGTCTTGAACTTTAAGGTTATATTTTCTAAGCGGTTGTTCTGCAGGAAGATTTTGGGGTATGCCATCTGCTAATTTAAATGATGACATATGTAAAGGACAAGTAACTGTTTTTTCACTCTCATTCATAAATCCCATTGACAAGTCTGCATAAGCATGTGTACAAATCCTATCTGTAGCGTATAATTCATCTTCTGCTTTTGCTATTAAGATTTTCTTATCTTCGTAATCAAAATCCACTAGATCGCCATTTTTTAGCGATCCTATTTCACAGATTTTTATCCATTCTGCCATATTGGATTGTTACTATCATCTATCTATACTTATAATGTTTCTCAAAAATGTCCTGTGTTTCTCTATATCGAGTTTTTTCTACTTCTAAGATCTGTTCCATTGCCTCATCTGTTTTAAGCATAAGCGGTTTACCAGACCATTTGTTCTGTATTAGATAATTAACCCACGCTCTAATTGTCGGACCCATCCTTTTTGATAACGGTTCAAGAAATCCATTTACAATTTCTCGCTTTGCACTCTCTCTATTTAATCCCCTACACATTAGATAAAATATTTGCGATTCATCCATCTGTGATACAGAAGCAGAATGTGTTGCTTTTACTTCATTAGTTTCAATTTCAAGACCAGGAATCGCGTCTGATTTAGCTCCTTTATCGAGTAGAATTGAATGACCAGCCAGATATGACTCTGTTGCTTTAGCTTCCTTGCCAATCTTTATCATGCCTTTGAACAGAGATTTTGACGTATCTTTTAATATTGACTTAACCAATACCCTGCCTCTTGAATTCTGTCCATGATGAATTAAATTAGAGGTAACATCAAATGACTGATTTCCAATTCCAAATATAATTTCAACGTCCTCCGCAGAAGACCCGGGTCCTTTCATAATGCTATCAATCTTATATCGTGCTAGCTGTGAACCGAACATTCCAAGGTACCAGGACATTTTTCCATCTCTTTCTACAAAGGCTTTTCTATTAGAAAAATTAACAGTATCACTACCCATTGCCTGTAACGTTACCAGTTCTAGATGAGCGTTTGGATTAACATGACATTCAACTAATTCAAAATATGCTTGTTGGATATCTCTATTTGTCATATCTGTAATTGGTGAAGAATATACCTCTTGTACTATTGTCGCTTTTGAACCAGTCTCGGCAACAATTATATTTCGCGCTATTGAGGAGGTTCCATCATTTGACATTGAGTTAATAATTCTAATGGGATCTGGAATTATGGCATTTTTTGGAATATATACAAAAAGACCAGAGTAAAAAGCTGAAGCCTCTAAAGATAGGAACTTGTCTTCTCCATAGTTAATGGGATTTGTTGTTAATTGTTTCTTGACAAGATCTTCACAATTTCTTAACGCATCTTTGATGTCCAAAATAATAAGTCCTTGTTTTGAAATCTTATCAGAAATGTAAAGTTGATTTGTCGAAGAGCCAATCTGTAGAACACCTGTTCCTTGCTCTAATTCCTTCAACCGATCTACAAGTTCTTTGGAAGGTTCCGAGTGGACATATCTGTCGGGAAGATAGATACATTCTGGTTTCAGACGATTAACATCTGAATATTTTGTATAAAGAGGAGAAACCTCGGAAGGAAGAGAAGTATATTTAGAGAATGCATTTGTTCTCATTTCAATGAGCCATTCAGGGTCATTGTTTTCATTTGTTATTTCATTAATATTCTCATTATTAATTGAGGATAAAACCACCAAGTATGAGACAGCCTCACAAAGTAAAGAT
>JAICSL010000213.1 GCA_025936955.1 Nitrososphaeraceae archaeon | reverse complement strand
TAATTAGAAGGCCAATTCAACTCTAAGTATAATTCTCTGATATCCCCATTGGCTCTATTTATCAATAACTATTTTGTAGTATAGAATTGGCTCTGTATTGCTGCCATGAATATCAACCAATATTAAAGTGGGATTCTAATATTACTATATGATTAATAGGATAAAGACTGTCAAGGCTAATCAAACAGCTTCTTTGGAGATAACAAAAGATGACCTTGAAAAGATAATTATTTCACTTGATAATATGGCAAAGAATTTACAGAGAAATCTCTTGGAAAATCTTCCGTCTAAATAATCCGATAGAACAAGACTAGATTCATATAAAGAGGTAAGAGAGAATATTGCAAAGATACTGAATCTAATCTAGCTATATAAGCTCAAGGCAAAAAGATCTATCACAATTGATTTAGACAAAAATTATGTCCACTTCTGCAACGGCAAATCATTGCATTAGAGAAAGAGAAACAAAACCTTTGATCGGGCATGAGCAGATATTATGTCATACAACCTACAGTTCTATACCCTTGGTCTAAAACATGAAGATATTTGGCATTTCCCTCGTCGTGATCACCAATAACAAACATATTTTTCGATAATTGTAATCTATACTTTCGAAGAATGATTCACATATTTTTGGAATACGTAAGGAGCCATAATCGATCTTATAGGTGGAGGATTTGCTGCTGGATTTTCAGCATTGATTATTGACAGACCTAGAAAACCCAAAGGAAAAAGTGCAATATTGACGATAATGAAAACGATCACGTCTATCAACCGAGTTTCATAAATTAAACGTCTAGTATTGCAGAATGCACATTAAGTTTATTTTTCGAAATACTAGCTTGAGTAATCAATTTTCTGGGTCTGCGGTCTTTAAATGTTTAACTTACAAATGACTGAACAGGTGTTCAGAGATCGAGTTCTGCTTAGAGATTTATTGATTTGGGCCCAAAGGTATCTATGTCGATAGTGGTCGTAAAATAAGGGTTCCTAATATAGCAATGTAGTCTTAAGCTTTAAAGGTTTTCGTGGTTCTGTAAAGTTGCAGAGTCTTGCGTATCTAACAGCTCTGTTCGTGTTAGAATATTAATACATTTTCTCTTAACCTCTATATCTGAAGTTTTGACATCAATCTTTCTCAGAATAACCATAAAGACAACAATACAACTAACCTAAATGCTAGCAATTAGATAATAACAGAATATAATGCTATGATCTTGATGGAACATGCATGGTCAGTTGTGTCATTTATGTCAGTTAGCGATCAAATACAACATATAGAAAAGTGCGGTTTGAGTTTTTCATAGGATACTCTAGAGAGTGGCTTACAAGAGGAAAGCACAAAAGAAAAGAAAATAATAATGTCTGTAAATTATAATAAAATGAAAATAGTAGACCTTACACTTGAAATTACTTCAGATATGATAACCTTCCCTGGATATCCCATGCCCATTTTTATAAAGTGGTCTAAATTTGAAATTCAAAGTTATATTTCAGAAGTTATGTTTTTGAGTACTCATACAGGAACACACATGGATGCTCCATTTCATTTCAATCCAAATGGGCAAACCATAGATCAAGTTGAAGTCAATAGGTATATTTGTAAGAATGCCATACTTGTAAAAATACAGAAAAAAGCTAATGAAATAATTACGAACGACGATATAACACGCAATAGTAAATATGAAATAAAAGAAAAAGACACTATTGTATTCTCAACTGGGTGGGAAAAGCAAATTAAGCAAAAAGATAACTACATAAGAAATAATCCAGGCTTATCAAAAGATGCAGCAGAATATTTAGTAGAGAAGAAAGTTAACGCTGTAGGAATAGATTCTCCTAGTATCGATGTAGGTATTGACAGCGGATTCATAGCTCATAAAACGCTTCTATCAAATGGAATCCTAGTAATAGAAAATTTATGTAATTTACACAAATTTATCAATGGAAAATTTACACTCTTAGTCACTCCGCTAAAACTAGCAGGCGCTTCAGGTTCACCCATACGTGCAATTGGTATCGAAGAATGAAAAATGAAAAAAATATGCTATTATTTCAAATGAAATTGACAATTAATTCAAAATAAGATTCCCAAAATCTTTATTGAATACCAATTTTACCCATAACTATTGATAGAAGAAGGAAAAGGCAAGAAAAAGACCGTACTAAGAACGATTCGTATCGACAAGGATTTAGATGATGCTTTAGATAAAGATTCTGAAGAACATGGTGTTAGCGAAAACGCACTAATTTCTTCGATTCTTGGAAAGTATATCGATTGGGACAGATATGCCGAAAAGTTTGGTCGTGTCTCTTTGCCTGGTGAGGCGCTAAGAGCTATTATTGAAGCTACTGAACCCAATAAATTAAGAACTGCTGCTGAAGAGTTTGCGGAATCAGTTCCCAAAGATTACATTATGTTTCACTATAGGAAGTTAGATGTTGAGGCGTGTCTTTTGCATCTTTCATTTTTATCAAGATACGCTGGAATGTTTAAATATGAAGTTCAGAGAGAGCAGGAGAGAAATTATACGGTCACAATTCATCATAAATTAGGTGAGAAATGGTCTTACTGGTTAAAAGAATCGATTTCTATTGGCTTGTTTAAAAATGTCTTGGGAATTGTTCCGAAGACTTATCTGAGTAAGAATTCAGTAATATTTACATTTATTTTGCCTTAACTTTATACATTTGAAATATTATCAAGTGTCATTGTAACATTCTTCCCAATTCTTAACCTCAATCCTGTTGCCTTTATTTTCATATGCATAAATTTTATTATCGTCTTCGTCCAACGTTTTCTTATGTGATTCGTCACAAAACGGTTGGTTACTACTTAAACCACACATACAAATCCACATACTCTTTGTCTCAGCCTTTATCTCTAATGGACTTTTGTGTTCCTTTTTGACAAGTCTGGCCATATGTCATTTTGTATATATTGCATTGTGATATATTTTGGATGTCCACTAACAATATATAATGTATCACATAGTATTACATATAGCAATTTTTGATCTTTCATGTGGACGTCCAGACTAAATAACAGCTGTCTCTTAACTGCACTATGAAGAGCTCAACATCAAGTCTTCAAATCACAGTAATGATATCAGTACTATCCGGTATGCTGTTGTTTAGTATAGCATCGAGTTCGTATAATGCATACCATATTCACATAGCAAATGCTAAGAAAGGCCAGCATGGAAGCAAATATACAACACCTGATAATACTACAAATACTGCAAACTCAGAGACATCATCACAAACACAGCAACAACAACCATCAATCCCAGGTACAATTGAATTATCAGCGAAGGAACTCCCTTCAGGTTACAGGTGGATAAACGCTACTAATGGAATAATCAATCCAACTATGAATATCACTGTAGGTAATAGTAAAGTCATACATATCCAAAATCCAACAGATTCTAAACATCAATTAGTTATAGATGATCCAAAGGGCAATCTACTTGCGACAAGCGGGGATATAGTATCTGGAAGTTCTAGCCAATTCTCATTTAAACCTGGCATTACTGGCATATTTGAATATCATTGCATATACCATCCTACAACAATGAAAGGTGTAATACAAGTCGCAGCGACTAGCTAGTCAATATTCAAGTTGTAAACAACATCGAGGACCAAAGTACAGGCATACCATTCCTGCATTCATTCATCTATTTTTTATTCGCGCTATTACGATGATATTTGTATTTCTAATTGTTTTTTGATTATACTGCTTAATTGATGTAAAGATATTGGCTTTTGAATAAAACCCTCTACCTTAGCTCCTTCTAAACCTGCTGATAATTCAGTACTATTAATTTCAAAGGCTGACATAAGCAAAACCTTGATTGCCGGTCTTACTTCTCTTATTTTTCTTATAAATTCAAATCC
>JAICSL010000114.1 GCA_025936955.1 Nitrososphaeraceae archaeon | reverse complement strand
GTTGCTCAACAAAACCAAACCAGCACACAAGGTAACCAAACCAGCACACAAGGTAACCAAACCAGCACACAAGGTAACCAAACCAGCAGCCAAAACCAGACTAGTGGTCAAGGTCAGCAAATCCCTTTGAAAATGGATGAAAAATTATTGAATTATACTAATGACGCAATTAAAGCATCTAAAGACAAAGATTCAAAGAAACTCACAAGCAGTCTTAAAACTTTACAATCTGCTTTGATTAATGCCTCTGGAAAACAAGCAATATTCATTCCAGATACCACTACCTCAGGCTCTAGCAGCGACAAATCAAGCAGCAGCAGCAGTTCATCTGACTCTGGCAGCAGCAGCAGTTCATCTGACTCTGGCAGCAGCAGTGACAAATCAAGCAGCAGCAAAGACAAATCAAAGTAACAATTTCCTTTTTTTTAAAAACAAAATTTATAAATTAAAAAACTTAAACTATTACTATAAAAATTTCATATATCAAATTATAATAAGTATTAATTATTGTTTAAAAAATTCAGATGAATATTTTTTCTAAAAGGAAATTATAATATTTCGATTAAATTAAAAATGACATATTCAATTTAAACTCTAATATTTTTTCTTTTTTGTTGCCTATTGACAAAAGTTATTGAGTAATTAGGCAAAATATATAATAATAAAAGGTATTTTAATAAATGTACGTATGATGAAAATATCAACATTGTTAGCTATCAATATACTTGTAGCAACAAGTTTAGTTGTTGCTTACATAGGTTCCAATGCAATTTATGGTCAAGGAACTCAACAAAATCCAACTATAAGTCCTCAACCAATAAGACCTGACCAACAAGCAGCAGCTCAACAACAACAACAAGCAGCAGCTCAACAACAACAACAAGCAGCAGCTCAACAACAACCACAAGCACAACAACAAGCAGCAGAACAAGCACAACAACAAGCAGCAGCTCAACAACAACAACAACAAGCAGCAGCTCAACAACAACAACAACAAGCAGCAGCTCAACAACAAACTAATCAAACCAGCACCCAACCACAAACTAATCAAACCAGTACATCTTCTTCTCCACAACAACAATCACAAGGAAGTTCATCTGGTCAAAGTGGCAATCTGAATACAAATGCTTTATTGAACTATACCAATAATGCAGTTATTGCATTACATGGATCTCATACTTCAGAAGCAAAGCAGAAAATAGCAGAGGACAATTTAGCAAAGATACAGCAATTGCTTTTAAAAGCTAACCCTAAGTTATTACCACTGAGCCCATCTACAATCCCATAACCATTCTCTTTTTTTTAATTATCCAAAATACTATTGTTTTATTATTGCTTTTGAGACAAATTAATTAACTATATCTCTATTTTCTAAAGTTAAGTGAATTTAAAATTTTATTAGAAGTTTATTTTATAGACTTATTATATTCGGCAAAAAAACAGATAAGAATTAGATCGACGGTTGTATAAATGATCAATTTTCAGTGAATTATAATATATATATCAGGTAAGCAAAGATAAAATTAAAAAGAGCGGGGGTTGTAGAGCCTGGCCAAATTAATTAAACTAATTTTGGAGACGCGGGACTTAAGATCTTGATAAGGGATCCCGTCTCTCAGGGGTTCGTGGGTTCAAATCCCACCTCCCGCACTAAAGTGATGTTTGAAATAATCTAATTCCAGTTTATCGTATATTCTTTGGCTCTTTATTTTTTAAAATCGTTTTAATGAAATGGACATGAAGCCTGCTATCTTCAGTAAGCTCTGGATGAAATGATGTTCCGATGATGTTGTTTTGTTGAACTGCTACGATCTCATTATCGTATTTAGCTAATGTTTTAACATCTTTGCCAGTTTCTTTAATTACTGGACCTCTTATGAAAACTCCTTTAAATGGTTTTTCTCCAATTAAAGGTATCTCTAATTCTGTTTCAAATGATTCATGCTGTCTGCCAAATGCGTTTCTTTCCACTGTGATATCAAGAATCTCTAATAGTTTTTGTTTCGTTTCTCCAATTCTTTTATCATATGATCTCTTTGACAATAATATGAGTCCTGCACAGGTGCCCATAACCGATAATCCTTCATTAATCCTCTCTTTTAATAACTTCCAGTTAGCCTGATTTAGTGATAGTAATGTACTAATAACTGTGCTCTCTCCTCCTGGAACTATTAAACCATCCAGATCAAGAATTTCATTATAGTCTTTTACATTTGTAACCTCACCTTCGATGTTTAATTGTTTTAAAGCATCTTTGCAGGCATTAAAGTTCTCTTCTATATCACCTTGAATACTTAATATTCCGATTTTTATTTTATCTTTCAAAATGATGGTCCTCTTTCTTGCATTTTTAATTCTAAATTCTTGGTATCTAGGCCAAGCAATGATTTTTTCTCGTCAACTAACTTTTGAGCTTCCATTACTTCTTTTATGTTATTAAAATACGTGGTTGCTATAACGATGGATCTTGCCCTTTCAGATGGATCATCTGATTTGAAAATTCCCGAACCAACAAATACTCCGTCACATCCTAGATTCATTAGAAACGATGCATCAGCTGGGGTTGTTATTCCACCTGCTGCAAAATTTACAACCGGAAGTTTTCCTAGTTTTCCTACCTCTTTAACTAATTCTAAAGAAACCTTGTGTTCTCTTGATAGTTTTATCAACTCTTGATAATCGTTGTCCTGATATGCTGATTTTATCTGTCTCATTTCTTTGTTTATCTTTTTTATATGATTTACTGCTTCTGCAACATTTCCAGTTCCAGGCTCACCTTTTGTTCTAATCATTGATGCGCCTTCTTCAATTCTTCTTAAAGCTTCACCTAGATTTTTTGCTCCGTTAACAAAAGGTGTTGTAAAATCCCATTTCCAAATATGATTTTCATCATCAGCTGGAGTTAATACCTCACTTTCGTCAATCATGTCTACACCAGTTGATTCTAAAACTTTAGCTTCTGTTAAATGTCCTATTCTACATTTTGCCATGATGGGAATAGATACGGCATCCATTATCTCTACAATCGACTTTATACTGGCAGTTCTAGCAATACCTCCTGCTTTTCGAACATCATATGGTAGTTTGTCCAATACCATTACAGCAACGGCCCCGGCATCTTCTGCTATTTGTGCTTGCTCTACATTTGTAACATCCATTATTACTCCATGTTTTTGCATGTGGGCAAATCCTCTTTTAACTAGTGTACTTCCTTTAACTATTATTTTATTTTCAATTATTTTCATTTTTTGTCCTTTTGAATTTGTCTCTGCAGCAATTAATGAAATGGCCATATCTTCTATATCTTTTATAGGATATATAGAGATATAATTATTATTGATGGAATCAAATTAGTGGATATTTGGTATTATAATGAACGAGATGGCGGATCGTCTTTTTTGTCATCTTATGAGGATTATCTTTCATGGAGAAAAGAGGCATACCTGTTGTTTATAATGTATCATTGGTCTAATCTGCCCATTGAGCCAATAAAAAAAACGAAGAGTATGTTAGTAAAACTTCATTTTATATTTAATATGCTTCTGATATTTTTATTAAAATAATTGTATTTTCTGAAATATGCAATTGTAATTAACTATCTTTTTTATTATGAAATATTGGAAAAATAAAAATTTAGGATTTACATCCTTACTGGTCTTTCGCCAGTTATTTTCAATATCCAGAATAATCCTAATGCTTCAATAACAGTTAGTACAGATAGAGCGTATATGCCGCTTGGTAATGGATAAGCCCATGGATAAACAGTAACACCAACATAAATTCCTCCAGCTGTACCTATCCAGCATAAGACAAATCCCAAAACGAAAATACCTTTCATATTTTCAACTCTTCGACCGATCATACGTTCAATTTCGTCTCGACTAGCTCCTGAAGTACCAGATGAGCCTGATGAACCAGATGAGCCTGATGAACCTCCACCAGTAGTTCCGGATGGTTTACTAGGACTATATCCTTTTGGTAAAGTCATGTTAAATGTAGTAATTGAAATACCTTTTTAAATTTTGCTATTTGTAGATTATCTCTTTGATAATGTAAAAATATTATTTTACGATTCAATTTAGTTGAAATAATTTAATAATGTATGTTGATGGAATTCGTAAACTCTATTCTATAAACAAATTCTTATATACAACCTATATGAATTGCATTATAATGGTCTGGTTAAGACGTACAACCCACTATTTGTTCATTGTTGTTGTTGCAGTAAACAGTACTTTGCTTACGATCAATGCAGGAGATTATATCTTCTATACTGATTGGGCATGGACATCTTTTGTAGTATTCTCTATTTCTCAATCAACAATGCTTGTAGTAGGAGCTATATACTATATGTTATTTACGGGTGTTCCTGGAACAGCTACGTATTATGCAACTATAATGACGATCTATACTTGGGTTGCAAAAGGTGCTTGGTTTGCACTGGGTTATCCATATGACTTCATTACAGTACCGGTATGGATACCGTCAGCTATGTTATTGGATTTGGCGTACTGGGCAACAAGGAGGAACAAGCACGCGGCAATCATTATTGGCGGTGTATTAGTTGGAATGTCATTGCCATTGTTTAACATGATTAACTTGTTGCTAGTAGCAGATCCATTGGAAACTGCATTCAAGTATCCAAGACCCACTTTACCACCATACATGACACCTATTGAACCACAGGTTGGAAAGTTCTATAACAGTCCAGTAGCTTTAGGCGCAGGTGCCGGAGCGGTATTATGTGTACCTATTGCAGCTTTGGGAGCAAAACTTAACACTTGGACTTATAGATGGATGGCTGCCTGGAGTAAGTGGGATTAAACCCAATTTTTTTTTATTTATCGCTTATTACATTAATATAATATCATTTGACTATGTCTTTACTAACTATGTCTATAAATAAAAAAATAAATACAATAAATCTATAATGCTATATTCAGAATACTACACGTTATAAGAATATATAACCTTTGTATCCTCAAAGAGATAATAAAAAATTTTTATTATGTAATTTTTAAATATTAATTATGTGAACTTGATTATTCGATAGTGTGAATATGAGTAATGAAATTCCCTTTATGGGTTATATGATAAATTCCTAACTTTATATCTGTAAAAACTCATTAGTATATTTTCTTGACATTTATGATTGATCTGCAATGATTTTTATTGTATGCATCATTCAACTTACTAATTGCTTGTCCTATTTATTACTCGTCTTTGAAAGTGGAACTGTTAATTCCTGTTTTGTAACCGTATCTATCTCAATTCAATCAGATTCAAGTCCGACGCTCAAGTTGTTAAGAATACGAATTATGCTTGTTTAAATTCTTTGATAAGTTCTTGAATTATTTTTATATTCATTTATTTCTTTATAATTGATATTCGTATTAATTAACAGAGAATACGGGGGATATACAAATCTAAAGCAATCATTGCAATAAGAGCCCTACAGTATCCAATTTAACAGCACTGTCTACTTGAATGATATACGGGGAAGGGATAACTAGCTAACTAACAACAATCTTCCTAGCCACGATACTGGCCAAGCCATCTGATATCACATCCTTCAGTTCTTTCTATCGTTGGTATTGCCGCATCTGCATCTTCCGTCAATCTTTTTTTTATTTGATAAAGATGATCGGGGGTTTGGGTAGAGTAGGTTCGACTCTTTCTAACTCACTGTAATATATATGTATCGGCAATATATAAAGTTTATGGTCTGCAGTGCTAATTTATAACACATAAATATAGCAGAACTGAGCATCTCGTTTCTTTTTGATGGCTGGCCAAAACATGTAATACAGTTTAGAATATACAGAAGTTTATTACATGCATAAATTCAAAGCAGATGTATCCCAGGAGACATAAAAGATACACAAGACACAAAATCTGAATGAATTACCCTTAAATATACTATAGCCAAATCCAATATAAAAGAAAGACGAATTGTTGATTTTATTAATACTATATCCAACAGATTTCTTTAAGCATGCATTGTTATATTATATACATATTGATAGTGAGATTCGATGCTCCTGCTCATGTAATCTCTTGCCATTAAGTCGTTCGTCTTTCCGATGTTTCTGTATTCTTCGTATCAGTCTACTATCGATCATAAAACTTTATATATTGCCGATACATATATATTACAGTGAG
>JAICSL010000113.1 GCA_025936955.1 Nitrososphaeraceae archaeon | reverse complement strand
GGTTTTGTAATTTCACCAGGTAGTAATCAAAATACTGCATCAGGAATAGTGATTTTAATCGGAATAATATTCTACATAATATCCTATGGCGTTGCAAAGAACATTACAAAGAACATTCCTAAATCCGAACAAAGAAAGTTAGCAACAAACGGAATATTTCCATTTATTTTTCTATTGCTTATGTTTATGATTATCGTCTATACAGGGCTACATCAAATCGTTACACGTTAAAATACTTGTTATCAGAGGGATGCAATGGAGAATGCCGTGGGATTACTGTACTCCTGGTATTTGTGACGAGTTATTTGAAAGAACTGAGAAAGTCCCTATTACAAAGGAAGAGATTCGAGCCCTTGTTATTAGCAAATTAAGATTAAAAGAGGGCGCCTCCGTAATAGACGTCGGTTGTGGTAGTGGCAGTATTACCGTTGAACTTTGTCTACAGACAAGAGGAGGCACAATCTATGCCATTGATTTAGACCAAGAAGCCATAAAATTAACAACAAAGAATCTGGAAAAGTTCAAAGTACATGCTGAAATAATCAACTCTAAAGCACAAGATATTTTACAATATCTTCCATGTGTCGACGCCATAATAATTGGTGGTACGTTGGGAAACACGGAAGAGATAATGCGATTGGCCATAGAGCGATTAAAGAGCGGCGGTAGGCTAGTTATCAATACAATTTTGATTGAAACTATGTATAAGGCCATAACTACAATTAATGAAACAGAATTAGAGGAAATCGATATCACTCAAGTCACAATTGCTAAATCAAGAAAAGTAATGACAGGGACCATGATGATTGCTAGAAATCCTGTGTTGATAATTTCAGCAACAAAACGGTGAATATTTTTCTAATTATCACTATCATGAAAAATACTTCTCTTATGTAAATGATATAATTGTAAAGTAATATTTTACGCAGATATATTAAATTCAAAATAGGTCGATAAAAATTGGAAACAGGCTCCAGAAATCGCCACAAGATTAAATCAAACATGCTCAAGATCCTTCGAATAAATGTATGAGATTCATTGATAGAACAAATACCCTAAAATGTGTGCATTTATGTTTGATAACTGAAATTACAAATATTAGATATTTAGAAACCAATTCAATCTTTATTTTAGCTACTACGGAACCGTGAAAAAATGACAATATGTAAGTATGATATACTCATCCATGAAGATCCCGGATATCATCTAGACGGCAAGAAAAGGCATACATTTACTTGCAGGGATTAAAATATTTAAGAATCTACCCGTAATGATACGATGGAATCATGATCTACTTGTTTCTCTTTGGCATTCAAATGGATGTGCAATCTATGATTGTAACGTCTTCAAATTAACTGTGTTTCCCTTAATTTAAATGTCTCTGTTAGTAAAACCCATACATGAAACTTTACTGTGTTGGTTGTGGTCCAGGCGATCCCGAATTACTCACGGTCAAGGCAGTAAATTTAATTAAAAGTGCAGATATAATATTCGCACCAACTGCTAAGGAAGGTAAACCAAGTATTGCTCTTTCTGTTGCACAAAGATACATTGATAAATCAACCAGAACTATTAGTTTAATATTTCCTATGATCAAAGATAGGGAATTACTCAAGGAGTATTGGAAAAGAAACGCTGAAGAAATTGCTCGAACCGTCAGATCTGAGAAAATGGTGGTTTATCTGACTGTTGGAGATCCTACATTATATAGTACTTGGGCCTACATCCACAACGAATTAAAAAAGAATTATTCAGATATTAAAATAGAGGTAATCCCAGGTATCACTTCGATGTTTGCATTCGCTGCGCAGGCAAAAATTAGTCTTGCAGAAGGGGATGAGACTCTGACAATCATTCCTGCATGTTATGATTTAAATCGGATAAAACAAACAGTAAGCCTATCTGATACAGCAATATTTCTTAAAGACGGAAGATACTTTGATGTTGTTATAGAAATGCTTGCAGATGCAGGCTTTGCTGATGATTCGACTATTGCAGTTGCACAAGACGTATCAGTAGATGGCGAGATAATGAAGCTGAGCAAATTAAAGGATCTGCGTGGAATGAAGGGTCCAGTAGAAAAATACTTCTCTATACTTGTGGCAAAGAAAAATGATAGAAGATAAGAATATAGTTTATTTTGTAGGTTCTGGACCCGGGGACCCAGATCTTCTAACTATTAAAGCGAAAAAACTGATAGAGAGAGCGGATATTATAATATATTCTGGTTCGCTTCTAAATCCGAAGGTATTAGAATATGCAAAAAATGATTCTATTCTTTATAACGCTGCTCTTATGGAAAGAGATACCATTTACAAGCTTTTAAAAGAATCAACAAAAGCAGATAAACTTGCCATTCGATTACATGATGGAGATCCTGGACTTTTTAGTACTATAAGAGAACAAATTGATAAATTAGAAAACGATGGCATAGAATGTAAAATAGTTCCAGGAGTAACAGCAATATTAGGAGCTTCAGCTGCCATGAACCTAGAACTCACTCTACCAGGTAATACACAAACTCTAATAATAACGAGAGCAGAATTTAGAACGCCGGTTCCTGCGAGAGAAAAAATTTCTGAACTTTCTAAGCATGGATGTACAATGGCATTTTATTTGAGTGTTCACCTAATAGAAGACATAGTTGAAGAGCTTTTTAATGGCGGGATATATACAAAGGAAACACCGGTAGCCGTTGTTTATAAAGCAACATGGGAAGATCAAAAAATAATTGAAGGAACTCTTGGCGATATCGTAAGGAAAACTAAAGATTCAAAAATAATAAAAACCGCAATCATAATTGTTGGAGACATCGTAAAACCAAAAAGATATGAATATTCAAAAGTTTATGATTCAGGATTCACACATGGGTACAGAAGAGCAAAAGATAAGACAAACTGAGACAACTAAAGATTGTTAAAATTAATGATTGACATCGACGGAGTCAAGTAATATACTGATATCTTAAGCTGATAAGAGCCAAAATGAATTAATGTTAAAAAGCATCTAAGCCATGACAATACCTATGATTATAAGAATCAATATAGGTTTCTTACCGACAGTAGCAAGATCCAAACTCATAAATTTTCTTATAACTCAATTCCAATTAGAACAAAGCTATTCTGATAACGATGATATTATTAGTTTGAATACAACTAGCAGCATTCAAACAATAAAGAAGACAGTAGAAAGTATACTTACAGAAATATGCGAAGGATATATTATCACCGAGAACATTCATGCTGAAAATGAAATAGTAGTATTAAAGAAAGGAGACTTGGAACAATTAGATATATATATTTGTATTCATTGTGGCATGCCCTTCGAAAGTGAAGGCCAGCGGAGTATACATCAAAGAATACATTATTTCTAAACCGATCAAAGAATTTCCAGATTAATCATAATGTAAAAAAAAAGTATTGCTATTCTAAATCAATATGAGTAGAAGATTAAAAAATATCATAATTTAGTTTAGAGGAATTCTATATAATTCATTTTGGTTTACAGACGCCCATGCACCCATACCGTCGCTTCTTCCAATTACCCCAATTTCCGTAATCTCGCTTACAATAATCTCCTTCGGTGAAGAGGGAGGCCAAATCATTGCAACATATTCACCCTTATTACCTGCTCTTTCTAAACTTGCGATCTGCATCTTTTCTTTTTCAAATCCTTTCAATACAAGTTTTTCTTTTACTTCTTCAAGTATCTGTTTTCTGCCATGAACTATAAGGTATATATTTTTAGTTGTATCTAATGTTGACATACTTGATATTAACTCTTACCGTATTCTCTATAAACATGTCGATGATAAATAATTCTGTTTAGGTAAATGACCGTGACTACTGATTCTCAGATGAATATCATTCTCCCAGAAAATATTTCAACACGCATTGAAGAATTTATGATGGGTAATGAAAATTTTCCATTTATAAAAAGCGACGAATTGATGTGCATATTATATCTCTACGGAAAGAAAAATAAGATTATCGGAAATGATGAAGTAAGGAAAGTCATCGATCTTGCTGACCGCACTATTACTCAAATGACTAGAGACATTGAAGTATATAAAAATAGGACAAAAGCATTAATGGATTCTGAATTTACGCGTAATAGATACATCAAAAGGGAATTACAAATAGTAGTTGAGAATGAGGTTAAGCTAGTGAAAGAAAAACTATCGAACGATCCTTTCATATTAGCCGATTGTTTTATACAGCATATATGCTATTATGATCAAGAATATTTCTTTCACATTTATGGGCCATTAGCCGAAAATGAAGTCATAAAAGAATTGCAAAATGTACTTGAAGGAAGAATGGTCATGATAGGTTACAATAGAAAGAACGAACAATCTTTGCCATTTTACCATCCTCTTATCCCACTATATATATATTTGAAAAAGTAATTTTTTTGAAATATCTCCACAACTGTACTACTTTACAATAGATAACCAAATGCAGAATATGAGTCAGTAGAGGAAGATTCCAAATAAAATTCCCTAGACATCTCTGAACACATTTACCCTGGCTAAATATCTTGCAATAAGGTTTCTATGCTCTACTATAATGCTTCCGATAAAATGGATTTTCAAGATCTAAAGTTAATAAAATAATAATATGAATTATTATACGGTAAGATTCACATTTATACAAGGATTATGATAGAAAAATGTGTTTATCAATAACCCTGTGGCAGTCTTTGACTCCGGTATAGGATCACTTTCAATCATAAAGGAGTTAAAAAAGGAAATACCTTCCGAGAACTTACTCTACTTTGCAGATAAAGCTCACTTCCCTTATGGAAGTAAATCACATTCTCAATTACGGGACATCATCACAAATACAATAAGATATTTAGAAAGATTTAAACCGAAACTCACTGTAATTGCATCAAATACGCCATCTGTTCAGTTGTTAGAGGAAATCAAAGAATTAACAAATATTCCACTAATAGGTGTCACTCCTCCGTTAAAAGAAGCATCGAAGATAACAAAGAAAAAACATATAGGGATCATGGCAACAGCGGGAACAATTAGCAGTGAACAGCTGCAGAATCAAATTCGAAGAGAAATACCACAGAACATTCTCATAACCAGATTTAATGCATCACCGATTATTGATTTAATTGAAAATGGTACTTACATTAACAATGAACGTAAGACATTTGACGTAATATCAAGGGTCCTAGGAGATAGAATAGATAAGCAGATCGATGTAATAACTCTGTCCAGCACTCATCTCCATTTTGTAAAAAAATATCTAAATTATTTTTTGCCCACAGTAAAGTTTTTGGACCCTGCAAGTATTGTGGCGAGGGATGTACGTAAATTCTTGTTACAGAATAGAATGTTAAAGAAAACTGGCTCTGGTAGGCTACGGATTATGGTATCTAAAGAAAAAAGGCAGTTTGAGAAGATAATCCATGCGATGGGGATTAAAGAATCTGTTGAAGAGGTTTTTATTGGATTTTAGAATTATGGACGAAATCTTATGCCACGGTATAAATCATTTTGAATCAATACATCTACCATGCTATGTTATCGCCATTTGTTCCTCGAATCGGGGAACAAAACATAGGTGTACTCTTATAGATACAGAATTCAAACAAGCCTGAAGAGTTATAATATATGCAGTTCAATCAACATTTTTAAGATATCCCTTCTTAAAGATTCCTGTCACTTGCCAAAAAAAATTTCAATTATAGCTGGACCTTCTTGTATTGACCTTGCTACAAAGGTCGGTCATAACCTAGATATGGACATAATACGTGTAGAATCTCATACATTCACAGATGGTGAGAGTAAGATCAGAATGGACAGAGTTGAAGAAAAATATTGTATAGTAATACAATCAACTTATCCTCCAGCGGATCGTCATCTACTCCAAGCTTTGATGATACTAAAAAAATGTTCAGATGATAAAGCAGAAGACCTGTGTATTGTTATCCCATATTTGGCATACACGCGTCAAGACAGAGCTTTTCTAAAGGATGAGTTTGTCAGCATCTCACTGGTGGCAAAATTACTCGAAGCCGTTGGAACTAAGAGATTGATAACAGTTGACGCCCACAGTATTCGAGCATTATCATATTTTACAATTGATGTTCAAAACATCTCTTCGATACCTCTTCTAGCAGAATACGCTGTGAATAAAATGAAACTCAACAAACCAATTGTAGTGTCGCC
>JAICSL010000140.1 GCA_025936955.1 Nitrososphaeraceae archaeon | reverse complement strand
AGGTCTTCAAGACCCACTATGACACGTTCTGAGCCGTTAATCACGAAATAACCTGCAGGATCTCGAGGATCTTCACTTAGTTCGACTAACTTGGACTCAGGTAGGTTGTGTAAAACACATGCATTAGATTTAACCATGACAGGCATGTCACCAATATGAATAAACCTGGATTCCAAGATCTTATTATCTTCTACCACGCTACATTCGAGCATAACCGGAGACGCATAGGTAAGATTTCGAAGTCTAGCCTCCATTGGTGCAACATGAGTTATGGAACCATCTAGCTCCATAATCCTCGGTTGCTGTAACTTAATTTTACCTAGCTTAATTTTATAAGGATATTCAGCGGTTTCTATTTCAATCTCATTGACCTCATCGATGATACTTTGAAGTCCACGTTCCATAAATTCATTATAGGAATTCAAATGCTGTCTGGCAACTCCTTCCCGTCTTAGTATATCATTAATAATAGGCCACATGTCTGTAGCAGTCTCTATCATAAAATCAGCTCAACCCTCTACCACATATCGGTAATATACACTTTCACCTGCAGTTGTACTCTTTCTTGTTATCTTTATTATATCACCGGGTCTAACATCGAGATCTTCAATACCCTTATCACTTACCAAGATATAGGGAATCTGGCTGGTTTTCGCGTTATATTTTTTTAGAATCTCTTCAGATTGATCTTTAGGCAATATTTCATGCTTCGGTTGATATACATGATCGCTAATCTTTACTATCTTTTTCTCAGATGACATATTTATTAGCCTCATGAGTACTTATATTAAAGTAACAAGCTATTCGTACCAAAGAATGGTTATCAAGGATCAATTCAAATTGTTGAATGTAACAACGAACATATATAAGTATAGTGAATTTTATCGCGTTATTCTTGGAATAATTATGTAAACTGATATTATGAATATGACGTTCAAATTTTGACAGAAATAGAATTTCTACACCAAAAAGATAAATAGTAATAAAAATATAGCACGTTAGGTGTGCATCTAGATAATATGAATTACAAAGTATATGCGCTAGCGTCGGTACTGTTGACCTCAACCGTACTGGTTGGAGCTAACGCAATTGCAAGCATAGCATATGCTCAAAATAGCCTAACAGTAGGAACAGACAAGCAGCAATATGTTGGAGGAAATATCATAACAGTATCTGGACAAACAGAAAGTGGTTCGATTAAAACCGGACAGCCTGTTTTGATTCAAGTTTTTAATCCTGTCGGTGTGCCTTATAAGTTTCAACAAGTGAGCGTAGCAGCTGACGGATCATTTTCTGATGAATTGAAGATTGGAGGAGAGATTGGTATAAGTGGACAGTATAGAGTAGTGGCATATAACGACGACGGAATTAAAGAAAGTAGGTTTGAATACATATCATCATCAGAACAAACTGGTAATACAGCACATGTATATAATCTCAATATTGGTGGTAAAATATATCCTATAATATATAGCGTTACTGGAGGGAACATCAACAGCATCTCTGCTGATACTGATAAAGCGACTCTTTTAGTGGACGTTTCTTCAATATCAAACGGGAGATTGAATATGGAGCTTCCAAGGAGCCTAATAGACGTCAGAAATCTTCAAAATAATGCCGACAGCGATTACCAAGTTGTTGCTGATGGACAGAATTCAATCTTTAGTGAAGTAGGGAATAACAATCACGCAAGGCTATTGTCAATTGATTTTCCAAAGGGTACTCAAAATATCGAGATAGTAGGCAATAAAATGCCAATAGAATCTTTAACTAATGGAAAAATAGTACAAGTGGCAACCACTGTAACTGGAGAAAATGTCACAGCAGTGACTCAAGGAAATAAAACTGTTGTTACTGGGGGTAAATCAGCGACAATATCTGGCACTTCACCAACTGATCAAACAGCTAATAATGTGCCTTCCGGAACTAGCTCTAATGGGCCAGCGACACAGGCAGACAAGAATGCAGCGAATCCTACCCTTACTATTGCCGGTAAAACGTATCCTGTTAAGTATCAAATCACCGGCGGCAAGGTTAATGGGTTAACAGCAGACCTTGCTCATGCATCAATCCTAGCAAATATTTCAACAACAACAAATGGTACAATAACAGTCCAACTACCTAGAAATGTAATCGATTCCAAAAAAACACCAGACAATAAAACAGATACTGATTTCGTTGTATCGGAAGACGGTATAGCAACAACTGCCTTTAATGAAACTGCAAACAATGCTACAACAAGGACTTTGACAATTGACTTTGACAAGGGTGTAGAACAGATCGAAATAAATGGTAATCAAATGCTCAGCCATGTAGTGCCAGAATTTGGGATGATCGCTCCAATAATACTTGCTTTAGCATTCATGGGCATACTCGTCGCCAGTACAAAGTATCGGAGATCAAGCTTCCTTTAAAAGTAGCTTCCCTTTTTTTTGATCATTTTACGGGTCACAAAATTTTTTTACATATATTAGTTTGTGAATAATAATCGTCAAGCACTATTACAGTAGATACCTGCAGAATCTTTCCTACAAAATTATGAAGCTAAAAACTCACTTGTAATAATCAAATGATTCGTGAAAAATTACAAACAAGATTTTAACTTAAACGTAATGTATTTAAAACCTAATATGATCCTTTGATTTACAATGAGCAAGAAGAAGAACGCTCCTTTGCCTGCATCAAGCGCTGGCTTACTTAGATTTTTTGAAGATGAGACGAGAGGTATAAAGATAAAACCAGAGATGGTATTAGGGATTGCAGGAGCGCTTATAGGAATTTCACTCCTAATCAGAGTATTATTTCCAGTCTGAGAATACGTTGTTTAATGCAAGATCTGACAGCGTTTCTAATATTCATAGAAGATGGTCATTTACACGAATTAATCCGTCGTCGTACAAAATTTCATATATTATTTCTCTCATAAGTGCAACTATTATAATCAGTATTTCCCACGTACATATCTTCAGGACGGATCAGATTAGTGTCCAGATATATTTAATCTTAGGATTAATAGTTATAACTCTCACAATTTTTTTAGATTATTTCTTGTTACGCGGAACTCCACTTAACAAAATCACAAAGGTTTTCCATATTTCCGCCTTTGCAAATCTTATTTGGGCAATTATCATGATTCTAGGTATTGCTTCAGAGATACTCCTGAATAAAAAGTGGGATTCCGCTAATTATATAATTGAGGGAATGTCGCTGTCCATAGGTTTGCGGATAGGTATCTTTACTTCGGTTTTTGGAGCAGGAATTTATAAGGCTATCCCATTATCATTAGTCCAACCCTTACTTTTTTTGTTTGCTTTTACACCTTTCACATTTTATAATATCCTTGTGTTAAATCATCTTGGTTATGGCTTTAGTCTTAGTTTGATATTAATTGGTATTGTATGGTCCATAGTCGTTGACAGGTCTGGCAGACCAGGTATAAAAAGCACATTTGGACTATTACAGGCGTTTCTTATTGCATGGACAGAAAATAAAGCAGACAGAATGGAACAGATAGTTGAATCTAATGCTAGTCTAGAATCAATTGCTACTTTTATTTCCAAGTTCAAACTAGGAACTTCTAATGAAGTATCCGTTATTCTTCCAGATATTCATCCAGGACCGTTCAAACCAATTGGAGGCAGTAATTTACCTTATGTTTTATACACGGTATATTCAGGAAATGCAATAGTATTACATAGTGTTTCAGACCATTCATTCAACATACCCTCAAAAGAAGAATTGGAAAAATACATTCAAACATTATCCCAAGCTACACTATCAGAGACAAGTAATGTATGTACTATTCCGGTTCAGATCAAAATAGGTGAATACACTTCAACTGGGATAGCATTCGGCAAAACAGCAATAGTAATCCTTTCAAGGGCTCCTGCTGGCATGGAAGATATTAATACAGATTTACGATTGGAAGTGGAACGGTATTCCAAGCAATTGGGTTTTCTGAATATTCTCCTTGTGGATAGTCATAATGCAATTGGAGAACACCTCCCGAGCAAAGAAGAAGAAAAATTATTGTTAACTGCAAAACAATGCTTGATAAAATTAAAGAACACAACTCAGAGAGAATTTAAAATAGGTTATGCTAACCTGGCTACCATTCCCTCCATAGACAATTTAAAGGAAGACATGGGGCAATCGGGACTTTCTGTAATAGCAATAGAAGTAGAAGGAACAGATTATGTTATAGGATGGGCTGATTCTAATAACATGGATAATGAGCTACGTGATACCATAATATCTAAGGCAAAATACAATCAGGTAAATATTCTAGAAATTTGCACTTCAGACACACATTCTACATCGGGAAAAAGAAATCGAAATGGTTATTATTCTCTTGGCGAGATAAGCAATCACGACGAAATTTCAGAAAAATTTTTACTTTTGTCAAAAAAATCAATTGAAAATATTAGTACAGCCATCTTTGAACTATCCATCTCAAAGACATATATCAAAGTGATGGGTAAAACGCAATTCGATGATTACTCCTCAGCACTTGACAGATCGATGAATATTACCAAAATTTTTTTGGGAGTTACTTTTTTTGCGATTGTTACAATGTTAATTGTCAGCTGACCAAGTTAATGATATAATTAAATCAAAGTGGATGGGGAGAGATTTGAACTCTCGACCACCTGTGTGTGAGACAGGTATCCTAACCATACTAGACAACCCATCCAGCCAAATTGCCAAATTACAGGTATTTCTATCACTAATGCGAATTGTTTGTATAGCACAATTGGTTTGACGGTTATAATAATCAATATTTTTTCATTTATTATTAGCCGAGAATTAGTTTATGTTGATTTTTATTACCATAGTTACAAGTATATAGATTCGCTATTAATAGAAATGCGTGAATATTTATTGCAGAAGATTAATCACCATTGGTATGATTGACTCTTCAGCTTTTAAGTTCCTTCGCTAAACCCATCTAAATAAGCCTTTTGTTCATGCGTCAACTCATCGATTTCTATCCCCATAGATGCTAATTTTGCTAGAGCAATTTCTTGATCTTGTTCCTTTTCAACATGATAGACCATTGGCTGTAAGGTACCCTTTGATTTAGACAGGCTCAAGACTGACAGAAATTGATTAGCAAAACTCATATCCATCACTTCCGATGGATGTCCATCCGCTGCAGCTAAGTTTACTAATCGTCCCTCAGATATTAAGTAAAGTCGATTACCATTTATCAAGTTATATTCCATTGTATGCTCATTAATCCTTTTTTCACTTTTACTCTGTCTTTGAAGTGCAGGTATCGATATCTCAACATTAAAATGTCCTGCATTGGCTAATAAAGCACCATCTTTCATATTATTAATATCCTCTTCTACAATTACGTCCTTACATCCCGTAGTT
>JAICSL010000190.1 GCA_025936955.1 Nitrososphaeraceae archaeon | reverse complement strand
TCACCTTGTATCTTTCTAATCTTAGTTGCGTATTCTTTCATTTTGGGATTGTCATCGTGGACCTTGGCAATTCTGTAACCTTTCCATGCCTTCTTAAGTGCACCCCAACTCTGACCAGCTGAGAACCTATTCTCAGAGGATGGCGATGTAAGCTCTTGATGATGAAGTGACATTATAGCTGTCATACCATTTAAAGAGAACAGTATCCATACTTAGAACCCTTAGTCAGCTTTATCCAATTTCAGAGTAAAAACACTTAGCTTAGAGTACCAAATGATTCAATGGTGGGAAGCGAACAAGAAGTCCAATTTATCAAATTTTAAGATACATAACTTATGAATATGACATTCGAATATCATCATTTATAGCATTTACTAACAATCTTTAAGAACTCATAAATAATAAAAGTTATCAGCTATAATACAGCACTTGCCCAGGATTAATAAAAATTTCCAGCTGGATATGCATTCAAAATTCATTGATCGAGGCTTACTATAAAATTATTATGCATAATTTCCTTTAATTGAAGATCTTGCACCACAGGCTTCACAAAGAAGAAATCCTAACTTTTTATTCTTCTCAGTTCTGGTGTCTGGGCTTCCACAGACAGGGCAGATTATGTATTCTTTAACATATCTATCAATCAATGCACCAAAAGATGATGGCTCTTTACGACCAAGAAATATTACTCTTTCGCCAGCTATATATCCTGCGGAGGCTAACTCTTTATTAAGATAAAGCAATAATTTTTCTGGATCTCTTCTCAAAGCCTTAGGAAATTCCATAAAGTTCCTAAAAATGGTCCGTTGACCAACCCAGATGATCTGAGGAGTGGGAACCTCTAATCGAGATGCTGCCTTTCTAGAAGTATTACCGAGTTTGTCTTGCAGACGGATTAGCAAACTTTCATAATCTGACTTCGGAGAAACATTACTCATAAATTAATGTTATTAAGACAGTTTAATTTATGTTATGGATAAAAGAAATTATTATTAATAGAATAAATCAAAATCAGATCAAAGAAATTTCTCCCTTGTGGTTATAAAATATAAAAAGGATAGTTAGGAATAGTCGCAGGTTACCATTAACCATTTCTCTCCAGCCACTTTATGAAGCAAGAAAAAGCACTTTCCTCTGGTAGTGATTTAGAATTTCTTACGTTAAACCCAAGTAATAACATTCTTTTTTCAAGTTTTTTTAACGAAATAGGTAGCTCACTTCCTTTGAATGGTTGAAAGATTTCAAAAAAAAAGTCCTTTTTGTAGTATGCAATGTGCTGTGCAAAACAATTCAATAAAATTGCTGGATCACCAGAGATTCGTCTATTTTTCTCGGATATATCTGCAGAGTTATCATTTCGAAATTCGACAGAGATTTGTAATGCTCTTCTGTTATAGCTATCCCGTATAAAATCAGAATCAAATTTGGCTGATGTATTGTCACAGATTTCTATTTCTTTAACCATTTGGTCAATTGCTCTTTTTGCTAGATCAGTAGCACTCAGAATTTCAATAGGTCCTTTTACTCCAAAATTTTTTCCAAATAAATAAAAAATTCCCATTGTTTCATGTTTCTCTATGAAAGGGAATGCCGACTTACCTCCCATAAATCTTGTAATCCTATACGCAATATCTTCTGGCAAGAACATCCCCATATAGGAATCTAGTACAACAACCAATAGGAGAGTATAGTTAGAACCCTGATTTAATCCCAGCAACCAAAAAATTGATTAAAATTTAGTCTTTCGACAACAATGCAGAAGATATACTATTCTCGATAAAGCACATTAGATATAGAAGATTTGAATTCGTTATATGTTATTAGAATTCTAATTATATTTATTAAATCTTTAAAATAGATAATTGATATCATTCACGGTTACTGGTTAAAAATAAATAAAAAAATTGTGGTCAGTGTGCATGCGGTGGTGGTGCACTTCCCTTCGAGAGAGCTTCATTGAACGTTCCAGATTCTTTTTCATGAAATTCTAGGCTAGACTGGTCTACTTTGACTGCTTGAGGAGGGCATACAGAAACACAAGCCATACACCAAATACAATCATGCTCCCTTATGGGATCAGCTTTATCGGTATAATCCTTTCTTTCATCTTTGACGGTACTACCGGTTCCAGCACTTGTAGCATTGGTCAGATCCACTGCTGGCACATCATTTTCAGTTCTATACCACTGAAATACCTGCACTGGACAAGCTTCTATACAAGCACCATCCGCTACGCAAGAGTCCCAGTCGATTGCAACCATAGTGCCATGCACACCCAATGGTACGATTTCCTCTCCTCTTTGAGAATAGGCTGCCTTTACTTCTTCATTTTCTGCAGCCTCAACTCCTGCCCTTCCGGGACCCCAGACGAAATGATAGTGTTCACCGTCAGAATGCATATGTTTACCAATCACTTGATGGTTCTTTGGAAAATCTGGATCTATTGGCATTTTATTTCTTAGATTAATAATCGAGTTACATATTATATAAACCCTATGTGAATGTATAATGAATTTGGAATCTCACATAATATCGATCATTCAGGTATAAATTATAGGCCACCAAACATTTGTTCTTTCATTTTTTCTTTTTTATTTGGCATAAAATCTGCTAGGGATTCATTTCAAACATCACATTTAATTCATCGCCATATAACTTTGCTTTTGTGAGTTTCATCCCTGTAGTTATGCTGGGCAAAGGTAGAATGTTCACCATATGCCCAATATTGCTCTTTACTTTTATTGTAAGTCGGTCACCATATCGTTCAATGTTAAAGTCATCCTTTTCAGTAAACGGAACTTTAACTACTATACGTAATGATGAATTCTCTCTATTAAAAGAGAAGGTTTTTCCTCGATGGAATATTTTAGACGGATCCTCGCTTCCAAATATAGATTCACCATTCCTCTCCAACATTTCTAGACCTTTTAATTCATTATAATGAAGCTTGATCTCTCGTATCGGAAGAGGATAGAAGTTCGACCTTGCTTCCTCTACTTTATTCTTTTGAAAGGCTGCCATATCTGCATAGTATGCATCAGAGCTTAATGATGGAATAATCTTATTAACTATAGCCATATCAACGTTTATACCATACAGACTGGCCGACATGAGAGCTCTTTTTGCATTCTCTATACTAAATGTATCTGGATTTGCAACTAATCTCATACTTGTTATGTCATGGTTTGTAATAATGCTGGCTAGCGAGTCAAGCTTATCCAATAGATCACTCTCGCTATGTAAGAAACTACTTGTTGATGTTGAAGATTTTGATGAAAAAGGCTGAAATATCCTTGCAACCCCACTGAAAATTCCTGCTAGTCCAGTAAGCTTTCTCCCTATACTCCCTATTAGTTTTGGAAAGTATAGGTATCTTAATGCTTCCCCAGATGCAGGCATATCAAGCACAATTGTATCAAATTCCTTCGTACGAATGACTTCTTCAATTTTTAACAACGAAAATAACTGGGTCATTCCAGGTAACATGGCAATTTCATAGGCAAGAGTTTCATCAATACCTTTTGATGAAAAGATTGTTGCCATATATGATAAAAGTGTATTATATTGTTTATCCATCTCTATTACTGGATCGATCTGCAGTATATACAAATTCGATAGAATTTCTTTTTGTTCATATCCAATTGGAGGAACAGCAAATGCATCGCTTAAAGTATGGGCTGGGTCAGCAGAAATTATCAAAGTTTTATATTTATTTTTAGCAAGTTTGATTGCAGTAGAACACGAAGTTACAGTTTTTCCCGTTCCTCCTTTGCCTGTATATATTATTAATCTCAATAGATGAGAAAACATATTCAATTAATAAAAAGTTTAGGTATAGATCGTCTATTCTTTCAGATTTAGATAATTTTCTTTATTTCTGCATATATTCATGTTCTATAGTGCTACCTAAACTAATTCTATCATCTCACATGGCTAAAAAGATGATTATTACGACAAATTACTTTAATAACAAATAGCATCAAAAGAAAGTAGGCATGAAAGTATTACAGTGATTTTACAAAAGTCTCGTATATTGACAAGGCATCTTTTTCATCACTGGCCCCAACGATTGTTGCTGAACCACTCATCAAAAAGCTGACAGATAGTTTTCCAATATCTTTACTTATAGCAGTTATTCCCATGCTACCTTTTGTTTTAATGCTATACCCAAGGAGTTCTGCATTCCTTATTATTTTGTTCATATTGACGGACAATGATTGATCGGACGGAGTCACAGAATAAGTTCTCTTGCCTCTATCTCTTCCACAAAGCTCTTCAATTATCAGTTGCTGCTTTACGATAGATTCATCATTTATTTTCTTTTTTAATCCACATGATTTGCATTCTTTTTGTCTGAACATCTGGATTTTATCAAATGAAAGATTATTCAAGTCAATATACAATAGATTATTCACAAGTGTTGGACTTTGTCCAGT
>JAICSL010000218.1 GCA_025936955.1 Nitrososphaeraceae archaeon | reverse complement strand
TTTAATTCTTATCACACATTTTTGGAATATTGTAATAACATTATTACAATCTGTGAATATTAAAATATATATTAATGATGTTGAAAGTTTCGTCTAATTTATGGCCTTCTGTCTCCTTTTCAGAGAATAGAACATAGCAGAGTAAACGTCTTGGAGAACTCAGCATAATAGCTTAGCAAAATTCATATTTACTTGTGTTTAATGTACTTAAATTTGTCCAGCTTTATTAATTCACTATACGATCCGAACTGGGAAGAGTCTACCTTATCCAAACTAGATTGAGATTCTTCATTTTCCTCGTCCTCCCACACTTTTATCAACTTATACGTTGTTGAGCGTTGTGCTGGAATTTTTCCAACTGCTCTTATTATTGATTTTATTTGTTTTGGTTTCATTAGCTGTCCATATGTAGACCCGGCTGCAGTTGAGATACTCTCATTAATCAGAGTACCACCAAAGTCGTTTGCACCAGCCCCTAGAAGGATCTGCGACATCCGTGCTCCTTCCTTGACCCAAGAAATTTGTATATTATTGATAAATCTATTTAGCATAATTCTAGCTATGGCATGCATTTTTATTACCTCATTTGAATTAGCTCCTGCTCTGACATTGGGTAGAATACCGTGGTTAAACATTGGTGCCTCATAATAGACAAAACTCAAAGGAACAAATTCAGTGAATCCATGTGTTTGTTTCTGGATATCTCTTATTAACGACAGATGGTCTGCCTTGTGCTGTGATGACTCTACGTGTCCATACATAATAGTCGATGTAGTGGGGATATTCAACTGATGAGCAATTTTGATTATCTTAACCCAGTCTTTTACTGTAATTCTACCAGGAGATATGAGATCGCGCATATCTTGATCTAGGATCTCAGCGGCTGTCCCAGGAAGGCTGCCCACTCCAGCATCCTTTAGCATTTTCAAATATTCTTCGACGGGTGTCTCAGATCTGATAGATCCGTACAGGATTTCTTCTGGAGAGAAGGCATGAATATGAATATCAGGTAATTCTTTCTTAATTGCATTGCAAATATCTATGTATAAAAACCCGTCCATCTTAGGCGGTAAACCCGCCTGAATACAAATTTCCGTCGCACCCAAAAGCCATGCCTCCTTCGCTCTTCTTATGATTTCTTCTATCGGTAGGAAATATCCTTCCTCCTCTCGAAAGTCTCTACTAAAAGCGCAAAAACCACAACGCTTGATACAAACATTGGTAAAGTTGATATTCCTGTTTATGACATAAGTAACATTATCTCCTACTGTTTGTCTCCTCAACTCATCTGCTACCAGCACAATCACATTCATTTCCAATCCATTAGAGTCAAACAAATCAACTGCTTGCTTACTTGAAATCTCTTTCCCACTCAATGCTCTATCTAATGCTGAAGCTACAACAGGATCCGTCTTCTTAAAAAGAGATTCTAAAGTCAATTTTCGCTGTCCTCTTTGACAAGACCGGATGCATCAGATAACATACTTATATTAAATTCTAGTTTAGGAGATACGTAATCTTTTCTCTGTAGAAATTCCGGATAAATTGGTAACCGTGCTCTCAGGTTATAACCTCGTGCATTTGTAATATCTTTTACCGATTTTATACTAGGCCATGCAAATTCAGGATTAACATAGTCGATTGTTACAGGAGATATGCCCCCCCAGTCATTGATGCCTGCATCAAGATATTCGCTAAAGGAATTTGGACTAAGATTTGGGGGGACCTGTATATTCATATCCGGCATAATGATTCTTGCCATTGCAACACTCTTGAGAAAATAATACTGAGAGCATGGTAGGGATTTTGCCATTCCTGTGTGTGGTTTTGGTGAAAAGTTTTGCATTATTACCTCTTGAATATGGCCATATTCCTTGTGAATATCTCTAATCACATATAAAGAATTTAAGATATCTTCAGAAGTTTCACCTATTCCGACGAGCAAACCGGTAGTAATGGGCATCTTTAGCTCTCCAGCATTTTTGAGTGTTTTGATCCTGAGCTTGGGGTTTTTGCTCGGAGCCATTTCGTGTGGCATACCTTTTTCCATTAATCGTTCACTAGTTGATTCTAACATCATCCCTAAACTAACATTTGTATCCTTTAGCAGTGATATTTCTTCTTTAGTAAGACTACCAGCATTTGTATGGGGAAGTAAGCCAGTTTTGTCTAGGACACTTTGACTCATCTCTCTTATAAATTCGATAGTTGATGTATGACCGTTAGATCTCAGCCAAGATCTTACCTCAGAATACTTTTGTTCTGGTCGTTCTCCAGTAACAAATAATGCTTCAGTACATCGAGATTTTTTACCTATTTCTGCTATTGCAATGACTTGTGCAGGAGACAATAATGATAAGGATTTTTCATAGGGTTCTTTTTTATAAGTGCAATACGAACATGAATCCCTACAAAGATTGACTAGATTTATGAACACTTTGCGCGAATAAGTAATTGAATTATTCTTATATTTATTCCGAAGTGCTATTGCTACAGCGAGCAAGAGATTTTTATCTCCAGTTGTAAACAATTCATAAGACTCCGTCTTAGAAATCGTTTTTCCTTCCAAGACTCTATTCACAGTTTCATGAACAGTTTTACTCATAGTCGTGCTGAGCGACATATCAGAAACATATATCTCGTTAGTTAAATCCATTCCCATTTTAATGATGATTGGTTCTGCTAGATGTAAACTTGTTTCTGTATACTAATAAATATATACAGGAATCAAACTGATATGTTACAAGAATCTGAAGATATATCAATAATGACTCGCATTCCTTTGAATCAGGACCTTTGGATCGAAATATATGTATTGATCATCCCGAAATGTACAGCGCATACGATTTACGATCAATATTAATCCTAATTTTTCAGATTTCTAATAAAACCACAATAAGCCATTTTCTTTCATTGTTATTTCGATTTGCCAGTCTTTCAGTATTGCATATTTATCTAGAACACGTGTATCATTTATCTCCCTCACTCATATTTTATGGAGATCAAAAGGGAATTCAGTCGTTAGATTTGACAGATAAACTATCAGGTATTGATATATATGATTCTCAATGAGATGACCAGTTTCAATGCTTTCTATCAATTGAATACTTTCTATTCCGCCAGCTAATCGCATCTTCCTTATTTGCATCTACAACAGATGAAATGAAAGATATGAAGATGATTACACAACCGATCGGAGAAAAGAATGCATAAAGCGGATTTTCAAAAAGAGCAAGCTTCAATTGGATTATATTCATTAAAAATATAACAATAATAATAGATAGAGTGACAGCGAACAGAACATAAGAGCATATATTATTTGCTGAACCAATCAAGTCCAACAGGAACGGATATGGCAAGAAAAGGAATGGTTCAACTAGTAGGAAAAATACAGCCGTTATCATTAAAAGAACCCCAAATCTATCCTCGTTGTAAAGTGGAATTACTAACCGACGAAGTCCATTCCAGAGGGTTTTGAGGTCCCTTGCCCAAATAGCTTCTATATGATTTTCCCCTCTGAACATTTTCATCTTTAGTCCTTGTTCCTTCACCCTTTGCCCTAATGCGCGATCTTCTATAATCTCATGTCTAATCTCCTTATGAGTTCCAGCACTTTCGTAAGCCCTTCGAGTCATTATATAAAAGCTCCCAATAAAATAACCAATTTTTACCTCGGGATTATTTACTCTGAGGGCAGAGAATCTTGTATGCAGAAAAGTGGAGAGTAATGGAAGCGTGATCTTTGTCCAAAAATCGTTACAAAGTAGCCGGGGGATTATAGTGAGTGCATCGAGTCCCGCCTCCAGCATTGTGCCG
>JAICSL010000053.1 GCA_025936955.1 Nitrososphaeraceae archaeon | reverse complement strand
CGTTCAAATATGCTCCATTGCCTTTTGAAGAATGGAATAAGTCTCCCGTAGAAAGATCAATAATTGCAGAATCAACTACTGAACTTAGTTTGAAGTCTGTCGCATAGGCTAAAGAGCAGCAAAAAAAAGGTAATCCTCTACTAGCGTTAGTTGTCCCATCTATTGCATCCATAATCAAAAATCCATCCGTTCCTTCAATGAATCCACATTCTTCTCCGATTATTGTTGGTCTAAAATTAAATTTTCTAATTGTGTTTATTACCGTTTCTTCCGCAAGAAGATCAATCTTTCGAGAAATGTCACCACCTGCTCCTTTTCCGAATTTCCTGTTACCCTCTTCAGTTCCGGCAAGATCTCGGGTTTGTTCATAAACTTGTTTACAGCTTTCCTTCAAAATATCTACTATAATCATATTTCCAGTTGTATTGCAACATTTAAAAAGTATATTAAGTAATAACTATGTCTTTTTATCAGAAAAAAAATAAAAAAAATATCCTGATTATGCAGTGACAATAAATCAAGTTAAATTAAATAAAATAAACTAGGATTTTATTAAAAAAAAGAAACATAAATATCCTTAATAAAGTTTTTAATAATATTTTAGTTTCAAGAATACCATTCCAAAAAGATAGTCTAGATGGCAGCTCTTGGTAAATAAAATAAATTAATTATCGCTTGCGATTACTGTAGAAAATAAGATATATAATTTTTTAATCAGAACAATTTATAATCGAGCAACTACTATACTAAGATTATATGTATGATAATCCAATTGCTAGTCATTGAAAGACTATGATCACGTAATATTATGGCTCGATTATTTTAACAAAAATTTATCAAAACGTAAGGGTCGAAGAATAAAACGCGAGAGTGCGATTTATGATCCTACTATTACCGAAATAATTGACGCTGCAAAATTAGCTGGCTATGATGATATAAACGATGAGAAAATAAATAATCAAGCAAGATTTCCGCGACGATCCTTTGTTAAATCATCATATATTATGATATCTAGAAAACAAACTGAAAAAAAATCCGCAATTATTAAAACTATCGGGGAAAAGATGTTACAAAAAAGAAATAAACAGAAATCTGTGAAATAGTATTGTGATTAATTACTGTTGACTTGATGATTGACGAGATCTTGTTAATTAAGCTGCTAGGTTTTATTATCAATAAACTAAATTATTCTTGACAGACTAGAATGATAACAAGTAGATCTCAATGGTGATAGTTGTTGTAATTTGGAAGAGGTAGGAGAGATTTTGCATTTAGCTAGAAGCGGAAGATTAATAGTAAGACTTACGACAGGCATAAAGAAAATTAATGATGGTGAATTGTTAATCGACATACGAGGAAAGCGCATTGGTAAAGTGACGGAAGTAATCGGTCCTGTTAGTGCACCCTATGCTTCAGCCATCCCGCTAACTGACAAAATCAACAGAATAATTGGAACCAAAGTGTTCAAGGGTGGATTTTTAACTCGAAAAAAGGATTTTAAGAGTAATAAACGTGGTGCTTCCTCTGGTAGGCACAGAAAGTAAGAGGCAAATAGAGTTATGACCTCAATAGAATATCATACTGTATGTCCTGAATGCGAATCCAATCTTATTCATGATTATAGTAAGGGCGAATACATTTGCCAAAAATGTGGCTGCGTGGTTATGGATCAAGTTGACGATTACGGTCCAGAATCACATTCCACTGACTTCGAAGAAAAGTCCAAGAACACACGTGCAAGTGGATTTACAAGCTTCTCATTACATGATTATGGTTTAAGAACAGAGATAGCATTTGGGTCAAAAGATTATACTGGTAGATCTATAGATCATCAGGTGGCTGAACAGATGAATGCTATGCGCAAATGGCATTCAAGAATAAGAGTTGCATCTCCAAAGGAAAGGAGACTTTCAAATGTCTTATCTAAAATCAATGAGACTTGTTCTGCTATGTTACTTCCAAAGACACTAGTGGAAACAGCTGCCATGATTTACAGGAATTTTGAGAATAAAAGTGAAGCTAAAGGAAAATCCATTGCATGTATAGCTGCCGCAACGATATATCTAGCATGTAAGAGATGTTCAATGGTACGATCAATGGATGAGATCGTTAAAGCGACAGGTATTACTGAGAGTGATCGATTTAGTCTAAAACTTGCGTCCAAATATTATAGGATAATGGTAATGGAATTGGGCGTATTTACTGAACAGTCAGGAACCAAAATATCTTCTGATGGGCTCCAAGATCCAGATCCTCCTTCAAATACAAAAAACACTCTCTCATCGTCATCTCAACCGACAACTATTATTCCAGTAAAACTTGCAATCGATCAATATATATCCAAACTAGCGAACATAGCAAAGATAGGTACAAAAGTTGAAAGATTAGCAATTGATCTTGCACATAAAACGGATGATCATCTTTTGGCAGATGGAAAAGCTCCAAATGGGCTTGCCGCTGCTTATATATACCTTGCAGCCGTGTTACTCGGAATAAATCTTCTCCAAGTTGACATATCAAGCCTATCTGGAGTAACAGAGGTCACTATTCGTAATAGATGCAAAGATATTCTTACTACTTTTAAATTGACAATAAGCATTAAACCTTCTATAACCTCCAGGTAACCTAATTTTTTATTTCCTACCACTAAACAGAAAATAGCATTGCAGTGATATCAATAGAGTATTTATAATACAGACTATATTCGCTAATTTATGGAAAGGATCAATGGTGAAGTCATTACAGGAATTGCATTAGCACTTTTGGCCATCATATTTATTTATGCTGGCAGGGTTAATGATGTATGGCGTATAATACTGCCAGCTGATTTCATTATATTGGTTTTGGGCGCTGCCTTTATTGCGTTAGGAATGGTGACAATATACGGCAGGAATCGAAATAGAGTTAAAGAGAATACTAGCTCATAATTTTACAAAATCTTTTGTACATGAAGTCTTTTCGTCTCCGTTATTTGATAGTATTTATAGCGCCGATTAGAGAAAGCTATAAGAACTAAAAATGACATGGGTAAAAGTAGCCCATATAGGCGAAATTAATGAAAAAAGTGGTAAAGAAATAATAGTCAACAATACTAGAATAGCTTTATTCCACGCTAACGGAAAGTATTATGCTACAGACGCTCTCTGTCGTCATCAAGATGGTTCATTGGCTCCTGGTAAAATAGATGGTGAGGTTGTCGAGTGTCCTTTACATTCATGGCATTATAATATCAGTACCGGGGAACTACTAGATTATCTTGCAGGCGTTAAACTCTTAACATACAAAGTGGATATTAAGGGAAATGACATATATCTTGATGTTTAAAATTTAAACCTTCACACAAATTTGCGTCTTTTCTAATAAAATATGGTCTCGACTTTGAAATTACACAATACGCTTACAGGACGATTAGAGACAATATACGCACCAAATAACATAATTCGGATTTATTTATGCGGTATTACAGTTTACGATGAATCTCATATTGGTCATGCCAGAACAATAATTGTCTTTGATGCCTTAAATAGATTCATTCGCTCCAAAGGCTATAAAGTTCAGCTCGTTCAGAATTTTACTGATATAGATGACAAGATAATCAACCGAGCAGGAAAGGAAGGGTTAAGAGCAAAAGATATAGCTTTGAGATACATTAACGATTATTTTAGGGATTCTGATCAGTTGAATATACTAAGAGCAGATAATTATCCTCGAGCAACAGATCATATAAAAGATATCATCGAGATGATACAAAGACTAATCGAAAAAAAACATGCATATATCTCACTCAATGGTATTTACTTTCATGTCAAATCATTTATAGACTATGGAAAGTTATCGAAGAAATCAATTGAGGAATTAGAATCAGGTGCGAGAGTTGAGGTCGACACTTCAAAACACGATCCTCTTGATTTTGCATTATGGAAGTTCTACTCCGATGAACCTTTATGGGATAGTCCATGGGGCAAAGGAAGACCAGGTTGGCATATAGAATGTTCAGCAATGGCTTTGAAATATCTTGGAAATTCCATTGAAATCCATTGTGGAGGACAAGACCTGATATTTCCACATCATGAAAATGAAATTGCACAATCTGAAGCATATTCGGGAAAGCAATTTGTTAAATTATGGATGCATTCTGGAATGGTGACTACAAACACAGAGAAGATGTCAAAATCAATTGGGAACGTCGTAAGTATTCAGCAAGCAATAGGAGAATTTGGAATTAACACTTTACGAATTTTTTGTCTCTCTACAAAGTATTCTAAACCACTTGACTATACAGACAAATTATTAAAGGAATCTAGACAGAAGTGGCGTCAAATAGAGACCTGTGCATATGAATTACGATGTGCAATTTCGAACGGTGGGGAATTAAAAAAAATGGAAATATTATCTGCTGAAACTATGAAATCATTTGAATCTGCATTAGATAACAATTTAAACACACCTCTAGCACTCAGAGAATTTATGAAATTTGTCACAGAATTAAATCGTCTTGCTGCATCTGATAAACTGACAAGGGAAATATCCGAGATTTGTTCTGTATTTTTTACTAAAATGATGTATATTCTGGGACTGAGAGTTACGGAAACCACAGATATTGAGAAACAACACATTGAAGATTTAATTATTACACGCAACAAACTTAGAGACGAGAAGAAATTTGATGCATCAGACATGATAAGAAAGCGATTGATTGAAGAATACTCAGTAGAGCTTATGGATCATAAAAATCGAACAACATGGAAGAGACTGGAAAAGGTATAATATGAGTAGATTTATAGTGGAACATCACTCAGGGATGATAATCTACCAAGGCTAATTTATTTTTCTTCTTGTATGGTGATTTAAGCAATTGTCAATTTATCACTGATTTTTCAATCCACTTTAAACGTCATCTGATTAAAGTTTTGCTTATCTGAGCAAATCAGAAAGTATAGTATATTTCCAATGTTTTGCGAACTACCAATCCATACAAATTAACTGATGTCACTGGAATGAAAAATAGAAAAGATAAAGATAAAGATAAAGATTTCATATAGCACTGATAAAGTACATAGATAACTCTTCTAAACACTTGCTTTGATCTTTATAAAAAGGCATGTTTCAGTTTCAGTCAGAATATTTAACAACTCCATACTCAATAAGTTGCAAAGTTTATCTCGATGTTTTCAGTTATATATAATATAGATGAATCGAATGCTGCCGAAGAACCTTATTACCTATATTGGAACAGCGGCGATAGGAGTTGTAATAGTGATAATGATAATATTACAGTTAGAAAATGCTAAAGTAGATAAATTTTCTGAATCCTACGTGAAGCTGGTTATGGATTCGAGAAATTTAACCCAAGATTATCAAGGTAAAATATCAAAATGGCAATTGAAACAATATGACAATAAGACCATGGTTTCTATTACAGATACGTATTTACCAAAATTTCAAGAATTGGCCAGCAAAGTGGAGAATTTAAATCCTCCCGACAGATTTAAAAAAACCGTTGAATTTAGTGTCAAATCTATTCAAAGTGAAATGCAAAGTTATATGCATTTCCGGAACTTCTTGATCACAAATAATCCAAAAGAAAATGAAACATCCAATGCTCTCTTAGCTGATGCTCTAAAATATGAGACCTATGCCTTTGATAATTTCAAGGGAACTAGCTAATCCGAAATATCCCTTCTAAAATCAAGGGGCATCCTTCCTTGATTTAGTAGAATTTAAAAAAGGATACTTTTATTCACTAAAAGGTTACAGCTTAAATACTTATATAACTTTCTTATTTTTATTAGTTCCCCTTGCCTTCATTCAAATTTATCATTGTAGTGCCCATAATTTTATCGATATTGCTAATTGGAAACATGGCTGCTGCCAGATCACAGCAATTTACGTTTCAAAATGGATCTTTTTTTATTGATGATACAAAAATCATGCATGTATATGGTGAAATAAAAAATATATCCGATAATGCAATGAAAAATATAATAGTAAAGGCTTCATTCTACGATTCCAGAGGAAAGTTTTTGAATGAATTTCAAAGAGAGTCAGAAATTACAATTCTAAATCCAGGAGAAAAATCATCATTTGAAATATTATATATTGATACTAAAACCGTTAATCAGGTCACGAATTTTACCCTATCTGCAACCGCAACTGAGACAACAGCAAAGCCTAAAGAATTGCTCGTGGTTGCTGAGAACTCTAGATTAGATCCAGTAACCGGTTTTTACTACATTAATGGAAGAGTGACAAATGCTGGATCAAGAATTTCCACAAATTCGACTGTTATAGCAACATTTTATGATAAAGATGGAAAAGTGATTTCTATCGGAAGAACACAAGCAGAGCCACTCAATATCGCGTCCCAGTCAAACGGTGCTTTTGGATTGGCATCTATTGAAAAGTTACAGACGTACAAGATCAAAACATTTTCTTTGGCAGCAGAGTCGGATGAGTATCTAACCATTCCAGAATTTCATTATATACATGTGGTCTCTGCATTATCTATTTTTACAGCAATGAGTTTAGTTAGGCTTAGATCCACACATGGAAAAGACCGATTGCGTAGCGATCATAATATTTAATTCCAGTAATTATTCGGTTCCTTTTATCATCAGTACTAGAGAAGAAGATGGAATCTTTCTTGTGAAAGGAGGAAATTCCTATACTGTTGGAGCTTTCCTTGAATACCAATGTTCCAGTGTTCCAATCACCTGGTATTCAATCCTATCAAAACTCAATATTGAATGATGAATAGATTCCAAGAAATCTCTATTCTAGGTTTTGATTATCTTTAATATCAACTCTCCAATTCTCTTAGAAAGTGATGCTCAAATTCAGTGATTCATAACCTATCCAGACTACTGGTATATACAAATACAAATCATGGTGTTGAAGTGGAAATATTAGTCTATGAATACAGTGAAACACTAGTTCAGTCAGGTTGGATGAAGCATCTGGATATAGAGTTAAACAGGCTTTGAAGAAATAGATAAAATTTGAACGCTATTTTAGCCAGTCTATAGGAATGTCTTGGTATAAGCCATTTGGTAGAAGCCGCCTGATAGAAATTGGTAAAGCCTTAAGGTCTAGCTCCCTAGTTGCTAAGGAGATAGAGTCTTTTATGTCAGTTGGGTTGCTTATTAAAAGAGGGGCGCCCAAAGAGAGCTGCAGAGATCTAGCACCTGTAATTCTAGCTCTCTCAAACCTAGTAAGTCTTTGCGGTCCAATGAGAATCTGATTGTGCTGAGCAGGAACCTCCCTTAGATCAACTTCAATTTCATTATAAATAACTACTTCGTCTTCTGGACGTCCTGATGAACTGATATTTTTTTCAACTTCTAATTCTGTCGTTTCAATGTCTGAGACCTGCTCGGTATCAACCCGCTTTTTCATGGTTTTTGTTACACTAGTCTTTTTAGGTTTGGATGATCCCTTCTTGGCGGTCTTTTCTTTCATATGACGGGATTTTTTAGATAAAGCTTTTGTCTTTGAAGAATCTTTTACTACCAAGAATACTGCAAAAGATAACAGATATATAATTAAATGTTGCGACAATTGCATAATATCTCCAAAGTTTCATTATATACTTTAGATGATATCTGATTCTATGCCATCACATCAAAACTATGGTACAGTTTCAAGACTGCCAATAATATTAGAAATAGCCAACAAAGGATTCGCTCAGTGTGAGATGATACGCCATCTATCTCCATTGAGTATCGCGTCAATTATAAAACATTTGCCACTCCAGGACAGGATTCACAAGCTCGCACAAGATATAGTATATATAAATACGGGTCTAACTATCGGTGCCGAAAAGCAAAGGACGCATTTTAAGCGTGGAGATATTGCTTACATGACATCTACAGCATCAATTTGCATTTTCGTTAAGGATTCTATAGTAAATCAGATGAATCCAATAGGTATTGTTAACTCTAACCTGGAACTGCTAGAGTCTACGTCAGCTGGAGATATTATGATTTTGAAAAGATCGGGCTAAATATATGATACTATATAAGAAAATGGAAAAAGATATCCTCAATAATGATTATTTCTAGACAAATCAGATATTTAATATAAAAAAATAATTGACATACAGTTATTAATTCTAAAGTCGATTTACTGATCTTGAAAAAGACAAGCATGATAATGACCAAGAATGTTAATTAAATTATTCAACTGTGCTATATCGAAACTAAGGTAAGACTAAATATATTACCTATTATTACTGTCTTCTAGAATCTCTAAACTCAAGACCACCAAACAGAATATGTTGGAGGAAGTTGATTAATGTATTCTCTCGTCCTGATTTAGATAATTTTGAATTATCTTCAAAAGATTATTGATTCTCTCTGATAGATAGTGTTTCCTATTTTTGATCTGTTCGAAACACTCTGATAATTTCAGATTGTAATAGTCAATAGTCTTCTGTTGTTCTTCAATGTTTGGGGAACCTTCGGATCTTCTCAGCTCTAAGGATCTCTCTGGTGTGAGTTCCTCGATTATCT
>JAICSL010000331.1 GCA_025936955.1 Nitrososphaeraceae archaeon | reverse complement strand
CGGTGAAATTGGTCCCCTATGAGCTGTTACCCATTGAGATGAAGGATAGAACAAATGGCCAAGGTCCGGATATGTTATTAATGTATGATCAGGATGTCTTAATTCTGTTAGTTTTTGTTGTAAAAGAAATGCCTGCTGTATCGGAGTATCTGAATCATTTTCCCCTTGCAGAATTAGGATAGATATGTTGGACGGAACTTTGTCTACTATATCAAGATTAGGCGTCAAAGAATACTGTGAATTAATCCAAATAGGACACGGGCCTTTTAAACCGCTACACTTCTCACCGGGTGTTACAACTGATAAAGATTTAGCTTGGTTCAGTAGTCTTGGCTTGAGTTCATCATTAATGCTTATGAAATTGTCGTTGTTTAAGTCATATTGGGGATTCAGTTTTTTGTCTGTTCCATTTATTGAAGTAATGTCTTGTGTAAGAATTGGAATAATATCTCTAGCCAGAGATTTGAAAACAGGATCCTTCGATGCTTCTTGTACTGATATCAATCCTGTATGATTGTGGTCTAGGACCTTCTGAGCATAGATTACTGGTTGCATTATTTGCTGATTTCCTACTTCTTTCAAGTTTTGAGCCAATGTTCCCATCAATACAATATTATCTACTTTATTGGGATTGTTGATTGCAATCCTTGGAACTATAGTTGTACCTTCACTATGTCCAATTAAAGATATCTTACTAGAATCAACCTCTGGTTGTTGTATAAGAGTATTTAGAGCCTTTTGAGCATCGTTTATTAAATCAGTAACTGTTATGTTTCCCCATACATTATTATCTGAAATTGTCATATTTGCTCCAATTCCTCTCTTGTCATATTGCAATACTGCAAAACCTCTTTCTGAAAGATATTTAGCTATATCAAAGAAAGGTCTTGCAGACGGATAAATGAGCGAGCCTGTTTTATTATCTATATGAACATAGCCTGCTGTCTCATTCATGTCCGTTTTCCCAGAACCAGGGATAAGAAGAATTCCCGGAAATGGACCTTTCCCTGTAGCTGGAAGATTTAACTTAGCATGGGTTTCTAAGCCATTACCCAAATCAATAACCAAATTTCTCTGTTTTGTTATTTGCAAATCTGATTGAGCATAAATTGTGCAATTCATAGTACTATTATGACATAACAAAGATAACGCAAAAACAGCAAAGAATATAGTTACTACTGATATTGTTATTACTTTCACTGCAGAATAAGGTATATACCAACTATATAAGAAAATAATGTAAATTAAAATTTCCTCAAATGACTATTTTTTATTATGCATAGTTCTGCAAAGGAATGGTTTGATTCTAACCATTCTTTAAATTACTTGAAAAAGGCAGATTCTTTTCCTCATAGAAAAGAAGGGGAAGCGGTATTATTGGATAACATCTCATCAAACGCCAAAAGAATTTTATAAATCGGATCAGGCAATGGCCTATTGATAAAACAGATAAAAGAAAAAGAAAACTATTGTTCTAATATTGAATTTGTTGCATTTGATGTATCACCTACAATGAAAGCCCTAAAGCATGAATTTGATAATGATATCTTTTAAAATTGTAGAACATGATCTTGACAGCAGGTTACCAGAACCTAATTATGTATTATCCTAATACATTTATCATCATTCTGTTTCTTGCTCTTGTGCTGTATGTGTTAGCCACATTTCTCCAAGCAATTAGCGGAGCAAAATTATGTACAGAAAAACTATGTCAATATATCACCTAATTTAGATATAACTAGTGAACCCAAAAATTATAGTCAAATTTATCATGGACCGAGTGGATTAATATTGGTATCGGTTCTAAATAAGGAACCTATGATCCAATATATTTTGAATAAGGTATAATTGTTGCTTTGTTGCATGATTCTTAAAATCTCTGATTTTACTACCTGTTTTGTCTAAATAGATATCATCTTGTTATACAATGATGCTTTTAACATCATTTCTCGTATCATGTTTTTTAGTCTAATGGAATAAACATATTCTCCAAACATCCTTTTTATGGATGAGAATACGGTTTCTGCAATCCATCTTTGTCCATAGCTTACGCTGTCCTTCCACTCTTGCAAATTGTTTTTCTGATATATAACCGACAGATTTCTAAGAAAATGATCTTTTTTCTTGTCCCTGGCATTTCTTCTTACTTTAATACATGGCATTATTCCATTGTCTGCAAGACATCTAAAAACATCGTTATTATCAAAGGCACCATCTGCAAATAGTTTGCCCGCTATAACACTATTTGATTTAATAATATTTTGAACCAATTCTGGTACCATCTTGCTATCATGAATATGCTCATCAGTAACCTTCATCGAAAGAATTTTCTTGCTTTTTATATCTACTGCAATGTGTATTTTCAAATAGCCTTTTCTTATGCCCCATTTGTCTCTTATCCATT
>JAICSL010000089.1 GCA_025936955.1 Nitrososphaeraceae archaeon | reverse complement strand
GCAAGGTATAGTGCAAGTTCAGCAATACCATAAAAAAGCAGTATTATGCCCACTATTGCTACTGCGATCCTAACAATATTTGACAAATGTAACCTATTAGATATTTTACGATTATGATGACCACTCGTCACTCACTTATAGATTGTTCTTCTTGGATGTTCTTGATGCTCTCTATCTTCACATATACATCCTACACGGTATCCAAAAAGAAGAAAATGGTCACTCTCCTTTGTATTCCATCTGGAAAGTTTATTGGTTAAGTAAAAAAAGGATGAAAATCCATATGTATGCAGGGACTATGAAAAACGTTGTAGCCTTGATCGGAAGTGCAGCGACATCATCGGCCAACCACATATTGATAGAATTTATCCGGTCAGAAGCTAGAGATATTTTCCAGGTAACTGTTTACGACCGGCTGAGAACATTACCTCACTTTAACCCAGAGCAGTCTCTGGAACATGCGCCGTCTGAAATTACGGAGTTACGCAACCTTATCCAAGATGCGGATGGAGTCATAATCAGCACTCCGGAGTACGTGTTCAGCATACCCTCGGGATTAAAGAATGCCATAGAATGGTGTGTGGCCACTACCGTTTTTTCCGGGAAGTCCTTAGGGATCATCACCGCTTCCACAAGCGGGCTTAAAGGTCATGAAGAATTGAAATTGATTATGCATACTCTTATGGCAAACTTTACATCTGAGACTACTTTACTGATCCAAGGTGTTAAGGGAAAAATTGATGCACAGGGGGCAATTATTGATATCCAAACAAGGGAAAACCTGCAACGATTCACAAAAGCCTTGTTTACATTAATTTGTAACAGAGCATTGTAGAATGGTAAAATCAGCCAACGTCTGGCAATAGTTTGGCTTAAAATTGGTAGATAAATCTAGATGTTTGACTCAGGTGTGCCAAAATTCCTAGGCTGGCCTTTGAATTCTTTTAGGTCGAGTAAGTAGTATTGAAATATTAAGTTTTTCAAAAACACAATAATCATCATCTTTTAAAATACTCGGAGGATTTTCGCATTGTATAGGCGGGCCTCTATCATCCAATTTAAGATAGAATCCATTTTCAATATTTTTTTCAGATGTTTTATTCTTTCTATCTCTTCATTACCCTTGTTTTTCAGATAATTAAAATAATTCTTGGAAATTACATTTTTTATATAGGATATTATTGGTGGGTCATTACCAAAATCTACCAATACTTTAGAGTTTTCTGCTATAGTTTTTTGCTATATGGTTAATTAGGGACTTGTCTTTCTTATCTTCTGGTTTTTCTTTTTCTACTAGTAATGCTTTTAGCAATGTTCTCTGGATAAACTCGAACTCTACCATTCTCTTTCTATGATAATCTATACATTGTAGAGTCTTCCATGACCTGTGCCTAGATCTAATATCTTTTTTATATGTTTGTTTGTTTTTATATAGTTAAAACAAAACAAGGCAAAGTTGCTTGGTTCTTCTCCAAAGAAAGCATTATCGGATTTGTAGACTTTGTCCCAGATTTCCGCTTCTCCATTCATTATTGTTATTTAACTGTAGCCGTTTACTCATCAGAGAATTTAAGATGTAGTCATCTATTAATTGGATAAATATAGAAATAGCATCACTAAATACAAATTCGATGAGTAAATGGTATAATTTATAGAATCAATTATGTATATAATATCATAGTTATTACTCTTTAGTAGAGTCAATTAATGAGGTTACTAATCTAGATATCTGGTTCGGTGGAAATCGTTTGGAAATCCACATGAGTCTGGATGACATCTATACACAATCATCTGTACCTTTAGTTGGACTTATAATCTTCATCGAGTCCATGATAAAGAAGGCTCGGGTTTATTGGCATCAGGTCTTCAATATGAATGATACCACAAGATTGTTGTCTACCGGATCGGTAACTGATACAATGTCTAAGAATTGATCTGCATTATAGACACGGTTATGATGACTAAAAGGTATATTAGAAAAGGCACCAGTTGACGGAGCCTGCTCAGCACTTACTGATGAGAGTGATAAAAATCACGGCGGCAGAAAGCAACACCATGGCCGCGATGATCAGCAATACAGGAAAGAAAATGTCTTCATACTAACGCTCGAATCTGTTCTACGATGTTTTCATTTTAGAATCTAATGTATATAGCTAGCAGGATGAATCTCATTCCACCCTTCATCTTCATCTTTGACAAGTTTGCCACTGACAGTTAGTTTATCACCTTGTTTAGGAAATTGGCCATGCGGATAGACGGAATTCACATTATTACAATAATCGCCCCAATTGCTATAAGATTGGGCAGGTGTCGTATGGCATATGACTTCTACTATGATATTGTAACAAGGATTTGGTAAACCATGCGAAGGTGTGCATGAGGGGTCTTTTGTATTTGAATATTGTTTTTGTTTGTCATCTAAAGATAGAGTAAAATGAAGATCGCCATCTGGGTCGTCTTTTGTTCCTCCCGGTATTGCACTGTAAACTTGTCCAGTCACAGTAACACATGGTTGTAACTCGGTGAGCCTCGATTTGCCTTTATGTACAGGACCCGGTTGACTCCATTGATGTTTACCATCACCTGACGCACCGTATACGTGATTCCAGAGAAAGTTGACATTTGAACATCCAGAGCCACTCATTAATGTAGTCTTTTGTGCAACAGGATTTGTTGTTGCCATTATTTGTGAAGGTACCTTTGCAGTGTTAGTAGTGGTAGTAGCAGATTGACTAGACGTATTATTGGTCATTTCTGCAAAAGAAAACGTGTTAAATGCTGTAACAGATAGAACAACCATAAGAACAATTCCAATTGTAATAATAACATTAGTTTTTATTTCCAAATGCATCGCCTCTAGATGCTATCTCAAAAGCAGACGCATAAATTATTATGCAATGAAAAATTGACCATGTTATTCATAAATCTTGTAATATTGTATGAATTCATGAAACATGTTATATCGTCCTGTTATTTAACGAATATGGAAAAAGAACAAAGACAAGGACAATAATCTACAAATACAATACAAAAAAACAACAACAACAACAACAACAAGAGGATGAAAATGAAGATCTCGTCAAGTATTCTCATAATGATATCAATCAAAAAGGTAATCTATAAGTTGCAGATAAGATTTTATCGTCTGATTTTGTTTTACACAATCAACTCTTCCTGAAGAATCACAATGGCCCTGGAAAGGCAAAAAAATATGCATCTGTAATAATAACATTTGTATCCTACAGAATAGAGGCTGAAAATAATTGGAGAAATTCAACCTATTATAGCATATATGCTCATCAATATTCTGCAAATAAGATAGAAAAAGGCAAAAAAATATATCCCATTATTTTATATTTAATTTATTATCATCATCATTAAATTAATGACATTCTTAAAATATCGGAATTAACATATTATCTATTCACTATATCCTCTTTTACGAAATTTAAAGTATCATTATCAATGTGATTATAGGCAGTTGGTAGTAACCGTTTTTCTAATTGAAAATTGTTATCCTTTAGACTTTGTAAATATCATGATATTTATTTTGAGATAATATATCGTCAATAAAAACCAATAACGGGTTCGATGGGATTTAGTTCCGGAGGGTATACGAGTTCGGTTAATTTTAACAAACTTTTCACAATATGAAATGGTATTAATCTTTTGAAAAAGGGAATCTATCTAATACAATTAATTGAAAAGAAGGAAAAAGAGTATAACAAACATACTACAAGCATCTTTATATGTATAGATTTTGAAATAATCGTAAGAAATGCAGAGGCATAATAACTATAATATTCACAAGAATAGCAACTGAGATTGGTCGTGAATTGTGTCAGAGATGCATTACATAACGATTTTTATTCTGTTGCGGATTCAGATGCGGCATCTTAATCATTATAGAAATATGCACATATTGACTAACTCATTTGAATTTCAATATTATCCATAGTAAATAAAATAAAAAGTAGATTTACTCAGAAGGCTGTATGCTTGTTACAGGATGAATTTCCATCCAACCATGCTGTGTATCAAGAACATAATCTCCTGTTATGGATACATGGGTGCCTACTGATGGAATATTAATGTCTTGGTGAAAGTCCTGACAAGATGCTATTGCATCAGGCTGTGTAACTGGACCTTGGCAAATTGGCTCTACAACCAAATCCCCACCTTCTCCGGCTAAATTGGCATCATTTAATAAGTTATTAAATTCGGGATCTAAGTTTACTCTAATATGTAAATCGCCATCTTTTTCTGCCTTTATCTTGACTATGGTACCTGTAACAGTCATACAAGGATCATTGACTTACAATCTAAATGGATGATAAACATGATCCCATAATGATTGGTCACAGTTATTGCTCGAATGTGACATTGCTGTTGAAAGTCTAGCTGTTGATAACAACGTATCATTAGCATGTAAGGAGGACAAAGGAGAGATACTTACTCCAGTTTCTTCATCAGAAGAGGGTGATGTTGCTATAGAGGAAGGTGATATTGTATTATTACTAGTCTGTGCAAACACTGCAGATGTATTTGGTTGTAGATTTGACCCTAGTAAAAATAAGAGGACGGATAAAAAAATTGCATTGATAATGACTAAAGATTGAAGTTTCATTATGTATGAAAAAGTAAATCTCCCTCAAAAACATTGCTCAAAGGCAAAGAATAGAATATATAAAATATATAGAAAAAACATTGGATTTAGTAATCATAAACAGCTAGAAAATATTGAAAGTATAATTATTCTAAAATAATTGTTAAAGAATTTAAAATCTTGTTTTGTGGGTATATGAGACTTATCTACTTTTTAACTGTGATCTGCTCTAAAATATTACCATCATTTGACTTTGCAAATATGTCTATTTTCTTTCCTTCGATAACAAGAAGATGATATCCGTATTCTTCATCTTGTGCAAAAGGAGTCCAGCTATTCTTTGGTTCGGCAAATTTGTATAGCTTCCTTCCACCTGCACCACTTATAATATAGATCTGTCCATGATCTTGACTAAAGTCTAATCCTGATTCAGTAATAATAGGTTCATTATCTAACCCTCCATATTTAATGGGGTGGGTTCTTTGCATATTGTGAGTATGGCCATGAAGAACTAGGTCGACTTGATGTTTATCAAACAATGGTTGATATAGGTCTCTTGCTTTTCTTTCAGGTTTGTGTTGACCCTTTAGTGTATAGAGGGGTTTGTGTATCATTACAACAATCCAGTCTATTTTGTTTTCCTCATCTCTTAGTCTTGTGGCTTCCTTTAATTTGGATTTGACCCAGTTATATTGGTCTTTATCTTTTAAATCATAATCCGGATCCTGACTGTTCATGCAAATTATGTATACATTCTTTTGTTGTTGTGAAACTGTCCAATCTGTTATTCCAAAATATTGTTCAAGCTGTTCTTTAACTGTATCACTTTCGTCTTCTTTATCATCATGATTTCCTCTTGAATAAATTGTTTTTTCTTTTAATCCATTAAACGATTTGAAAATATCGATAAAACATGTTGCATCCATAGAATAGGATGAATCTCCCAAAAAAAGATTCACATCGGGATTTTCGTTTACGATATTCTGAAATGTTTCTTTAGCATTGTCACTACATGTTGTATCTCCTACAGTAGTAATTATAATCCTGTTTTGCGTTACAGGAGATGAACCATTCATATATTAATTAAAAGGTTATTAGACTTAAATATTTGCAGTAATTTTCATTTAATGTAAATATCGCATCTACTAGACATCGACAAAAAAAAATATTATTCACTTACCCAATTTATCATATTATTAATTGTTAGAACTGTTAGTAGTATATTATCTACTATTTATCGTTGATTGTTATTTCTTATATACTCATTTTAATCTTGACTGTTTAATTCAATTGCATTGTTTGACAAACATGACTATCTTTCTGTATAACAATACATGAAATCAATAAATCAATGGCAACTATACTATTACAATTTTCAGGAATGATTTTAAAAATTATTAATTAAATTATCCACTAAAAATGTTACTATAATAGATATCTTGTTCGGTGGAAATCGTTTGGAAATCCACATGAGTCCACCATAGGGAACAGATTGAGTTTATGAAATTATAATAATTATTTTGCTAACATCATATATAGGAAACTTATAGAAATTTTAGTTATAAAATGATTTGATTGGAACAACTACAAATTTGTTTCTATTGCAATATTTAGATAGAATTATTTACAAAAAAATAGTGAAAGTTTATCAGACGGATTATTTGACCATCATCAGAAATTGTATGAATTTACTTATGAGGTACAGCCAAACTATCTATCCCTGTTAGATTCAATAATACAAAGTCAAGGATACCTGTATTCGCATCCGTTAAATCGCAACTACATAATGACACCACACCTATTTGCTTTGTAGGAATAAAGGCAACGTTAGCATTCCAGCCATTAATTGATCCTGTATGAGTTAATGTCTCTGTTCCAAAATTAGTTAGTACGGCCCATCCCAAGGCAATATATGTAATATAATCCATTGGATTTGGAAGTATACCTGGGTGTTGGATCAAGTGCTGTAGTGCAATGGATTCATCTAATTTGGTATGAAGCAAGCCCAGATTAGCAGATGCATATTTAGCAAATCATTAGCAGTTGAACGAAATGAGCCAGCGCCTGCAATTACATCTGGAATTTTAGGAGTCTCAATTTCAGCTCCATTTTGGTGTCCTACTGGAAATCTATATTTAAGATCATTTTCAGATAAATTAATTTTAGTATCATTCATACCTAATACATCTAAAATCCGTTCTTTAACAAGCTGTTCGTAGGAAACGCCAGCTTTAACTGATAATATATGACCAAGTAGCCCCATACCAAAATCAGAATATAGGAACTTTGTACCAGGCTCACTTAGCAAAGTAGTATTTGACAATCCTTGATACAATTGAGTCTC
>JAICSL010000145.1 GCA_025936955.1 Nitrososphaeraceae archaeon | reverse complement strand
TTAACAGAGTACTATACTATCACTATAATAGCATCACGTAATTCCTTGGCTTAATTATGATGCATTGAAGCCATTATTACGAACCTTGCTTTAATTATATCACCGCCCAACTGCAATTTATCTTCTTGATCAAAATATAAGAAAGATCTTGTAGTACATTTGTAGATTGTGTGCCGTGTTAAAATCTCATATCAATTATTTGAACAAAGAATTCATTAGGTTGAAATACCTGTGAACTCTAATAAGGATATAAATTATAGAATGCTTCCAAACATTACACCAAATATAGTTTTTGATAAAAACGGTCCAAATCGAGAAGCACTTGACAATAGCAATAGTGATATCGGAGATGACAGTAAGGATAACAAACCTGCCGAACATAACTATCCTAGAGATAATGATAACAACAAACATAGAATTCACAAATGTGAGAGTTTAGACGAAGGAACGTTTGCATTCATGCGTTGGATGAACTCAGATGACAAGAAATCGTTAACTTCTGAAAATCCCATGGTTTTGGTAAAGTTTGTTAATGACAAACATACAATATTATATGATACAGACCTACGAACCGAAGTAGACGTTGAGATAGATAAAGGTATTCCTTATTGTAAATATTGCAAAGAAGACGATTGCTCTCATGTGGGTTTTGCTATATGTATTGAACAATTTTACGGTAATAGAGGTGGAAGTGGAAGCGGTAGCGAAGAAACAATGGAAGACATCATTACCAATAGTGATTCAGAAAGTTCAAGTAATTTTTAACTCTATTTTGGATTATAGTGGCCTGACTTCATTATACTAATTCAACTTTTTTAAAAACCGACCGAAAGAATCGATCAAACTACCAATTTCTGACGACTGCCAGAAGGAGTAGAGTAAACTGACTAGATTTATTCTGCCATCATTTTGTTAGTAAATGAGTTCTAAGGTAACTAGGAATGATCATAATCATCTATAGATAGAAGATATTTATTGCAAATGAGAATACTTGCGTCAAATCAGTAGTTCGATTTCCAGAAAGACATTGCAACAATGACTCAATTGATACTCATAGCTAGAATCAGTAATAAATTCTAGAGATATCGAAAATGCAACTCCTACAAATACATATGTATATCAAGTGAATTATAAAGAATCTTTTAGATTACAATAAGAATTAACAGATAGTATCCTAATTGTGTACTTCTACAAAGGCTATTATTATTTATTGAATCAGATATAACAGTAGACTCGATCAAGATATGTATATATTCACACTCATTAAAATCCTACAAAATGTATTTAGAGCCAGAATATTATGAAGCAGATATATTGTATATACGATTACTTTTAGATGCCATGTGTATAACAGTATAACAGATGTGCTAAACTTCATTATATAGAATTTATTTTGTGAGAACAAATAATATGATTACAACTACAATGTAATGAAATAAAAGCCTGCTGTACGTTTAAAAGAGGTTATCATTCTGGTTTTTATGTGGGGCTATCGTCTAGCTTGGTCCAGGATACCATCCTCTATAATGGGTATAAGCCTGGGGCGCTGGCGGTCGTGGGTTCAAATCCCACTGGCCCCATTAACTACATGGGTTCAAATATTCCTCCCATGTATTATACAATTAAGAAAAAAGATATTTCGAAGGAGAATGATGACAAATACCTCTAAAACTAACAACTACAGTTAATAAAATCGCCACTGTACCTAATCCAGTTAATGCGGCTATAATAGACGAGTTCTATCAATATATGAAGAGTAATGGTGCTTCCGAACACCATCAAAATAACACACTGAAAGTTGTAATTGCGTTTGCTAAATTCCTTGGTCCAGGTACTACATTCCATGATTTGCAGAGAAAAGAGCAGATAATACGATTTTTAGATACAAAGGTGAAATCATTAGAAATTGACCAAGAGAAAAGGTGGATAACTAATGGAATCACTACCTTCATAGAATTAAACTCTTCATAAGATGGCTGCACAATTATAGAAATAAAGAATCATTTGATGGTACTGAAATTACTCTGTCAGATTGGGATACTCCTTTATTTGCTAGGATAAAGGGAAAGAAGTCTAAGCATCAGAGTCCATATACTGAAAGTGAGATTTGGGATAGAGATGAGCTTCTTACTATAGTCAAATATGAACCATATATTCGTAATAAGGCAGCATTAACTTTATTTTGGGACCTTGATGCGCGCAATCACGAAATTACCCTTTTAAAAATCAAAAATGTAAGGTTAAAGGAACGTTATGGTGAAGGCGAAATACCATTCAACACCACCAGATTTGGTGGTGGACCTATATTACTTACCTGCTCTTTTCCTTATGTACGTGACTGGCTTAACGAACATCCGTTTAAAAACGAACCTAATGCTATGTTGATATGTAACCTTAATACTGGCGCACCTATCGGTTCAGACGCTATGTGGACAATGATGAAACAGCTACGCAATAGAATAGTTCGTTTGCTTGAAAACGACACCATAACTAATGACGAGGAAAGACAAAAGCTGGAATTTCTACTCAAGACGAAAAAATGGAATCCATACTGTATAAGACACTCAGCTATTACCTCTGATTCTGACTTTTTACCAGATTATGCTTTAAAGAAAAAAGTAAGATGGTCTATGAACTCAAAGCAAGGATCGAGGTATATAAAAACAAGAATGGGTAACGATTTGAAAAGACAAATCCTAGTACATAATGGCATTATATCAAATGACGAAATACAGAAAACACCATCTGTATTGATGTGTCCTAGATGCAATTTAATAAATGCTACTCATAACAAATACTGTTCGAAATGCAGCTATCCATTAATTCCATCTGCATTTGATGAAATTAAAGAAGATGAAAACATAAAGATGCTACAAATACAGAAAAAACATGATCAGGAAATAATATCTATCCGTCAAGAGATGCAAAGTAAATTCCAAGAAGTGTTAACAAAAATAGATCTTGCAAAATTAGGAAGTTAGTATTTTAGTTATTTGTCATTCTAACCTCCTCATAAATTGACAATAGTTTTCTATTGTGTATAAGGATATCTTCATATAATGCCATTATTTGTCTATCTATATCTAGCTTCTCTTTTGGTTTATCCTTAATTATCAACTGAATATATTCCTCTTTGGTTTGCAATAAATTCTCATAATGGAGGATCTCATCCTTAATACGTTGTATTTTTTCATCCAAGAGCTCTTTAGATGGGTTTGATATATAGAGAAGTGAAGATAAAACACTTTTCGCCTCCCTTTCAACTATCGGATTATTTAGAAGCTTATCATCAAAAAGGAATGCCATTATCCTGCCAAGTGACTCTTGAATAAGTTTATTAAATTCAGAATCCATTGTGAACCTTTTATCACTGTCATTCCTCTTACGTAGAGAGTTATAATCTTCCAAGTCTTTCAGTAAAAATGACAAATGCTCAGAAATAGAATCCATGAAAATCTCATTCAAGACTCCTTTTGTTATCTTGTTGTGATTGTTAATGATTGATACCTTTGATATGATTGAAATATATCTCATAATCATAACGTTAAAGATCCACGCTGGAGCAAGCAAATCCCATAGTCCCAGAGATTTCTTGTATATTTCTTTATACTGGTTTATGTCTTCGCTAGAAAATCCTTTGCTTCGCAAAGTACTTCTAATAACTTTTTCCTCTTTAGGATGATCTTTATGTGTGATTTCTGCACCTATATGTGGGATGTCAAACCGTTCCTTTATTACTTGTGTTAATTTGGAAAATGATTTGTGATAATATTCTATATTGACCATTGTCTCAGTCAATTCTCTTCCTAATTTCGTTAGCTCCTTTGGCTACTTTTTACCTGGTTTGAAAGGTTTATGACTGAAAACATTCATTATCAGTCCACCTTTCTCCAACTCATTGATAGCATATAGAATTTTCTGCTTATATCCTAATCCAGGCAGACCGGTCTGTGCTACGTTTCTATAAATTTCATTAGTTGTGGTCTTGCCGTTATAAATCACGAGTAAAATTTGCCTAAAATGAGGTACTACCACCGCCATTACTGTTACCATCAGGAGGATGAGGAGGTTGGGGGTGCGGCGGAGGTAACGTTCCTTTTTTAATTACAGTAAATGTGGCTGTTCCAGTAGACGACATATAGCCAACTTTGGATGCTTGTATTGTTACTTTGAAAACACCTGGTGTAGCATTCGGGCTTATTTTCCAAGGATGTAATATTGCGCCTTTTTCGTTAGTCTGACCATTAAAATTACCGCCGTTTTCAGACGATCCAGAAGCATAAGTTACAGTTCCTGTGACGCTAGCGCCAGCAATCTTATTGGGTGAATTCTTTTCTGAAACTGTAACTTTTATGGTTTGAATGTTCCCATGCACAATTGGATCTTTGTCAATAGAGACTGATATTCTAAGAGCTTTTGAGACGTTCTTGAGTGATAAGGATGCTAGATTGTCATTAGCAGCTGACGTAGTATTACCTAGATCAGTTGTATTGCCATCTGAAGTCTCTTTTGTAATAGGTAAACAGGCACCAGTTTCATCATTATCAGGTCTTTCGAATCCTTTAGGACATGGTTTATCTGGAAAACACTGCTCGTCTCCATTCAGTCCGAATCCAGAAGGACATTTACCATTTACTGGTTTACATTTGTCTAAACTAGGCTTAAAAAGACAATCATCGTCAGGTTTAGACTGCAATGAGTATTGAGTTGTATTACAAGAAGGATCATCAGGATTCTTTGTACAATCTATAGGTGTTGTTAGGGATTTTGGATTACAAGAAGGATCATCAGGGCTTGTTTTACAGTTTACTGGAGGTGTTGTAGTATCTGGAGGTGTAGTTGTTGTAGTATCTGGAGGTGTAGTTGTTGTAGTATCTGGAGGTGTAGTTGTTATCTTCGTCTTGTCAGTTGTAACTAGTTTAGGATTAACGACAGTGCCAGTTTCAGGTTCTTTGGGTTTAGATTTTTCCGTGTTTTTATCGTCAGTAGTAGTGCTTTGAGTATCTTTTTTTTCGCCGCTACCAGTGGAGGGAGGAGGATTAGAGGTAGTTTTTTTCTTTTTAGCATACACATCTATACTTGTATTAAAAGCAAAAATATTGGAAGTTACTAAAGAGAATCCAATCAGTATAACAAAAAGCAGTATTATCTTTGTTTTCATTATGTTTGTCTATGTTCTTGATAATTTATAAAGAGATTCAACCCTAACTCTATGATAAATATTATTTTCTATCTTCGGACCTTACCTTTGGTTAATAAGTGAGTCAAGATGGTTCG
>JAICSL010000181.1 GCA_025936955.1 Nitrososphaeraceae archaeon | reverse complement strand
TGATGCCTAGTTGATTGCATCTCTATAGAATACTTTGATAACTATTCATTTAAACAGATTGGTTCAACTATCGAATAGATTGATTACATATGATGGTTTAAATCAACATGAATAGAGAAAATTTATGACTTGAATATGTAAAAATAACACCCCAAGTTATCTGGACAAAATATGATAGTAACGATGTAGCAGTCGCATTATATTATCTCCTCTTATCAATTCAGTTTAGGAATACTGTTGGATAAACCAACCTACTAATTTATATAATAGCTATTTTCATTATTAGGAATATGGCTACTCCAGTTTTGATTAATCGATTAATTACAAAGGAATCTACAAAAGTACCTAAAATAGCAGTTGCGGCTCTAACTGGAATTTTGTTATTTGGAATGTTTGTAGTAGGGTATGACCAGGGGCAATTAGCTCAGGCCTTGTTCACACCGATGGGAATTCATCTAAATCAGAATCAAATAATGTTGATACATGAGTTTAATCATGATCTGAGACATGCAGCAGGTTTTCCATGTCATTAGTAGATAAAATAACAGTCTCAAAACTTTCTTTATATTTTTAGAAAACATGAAAACGTTGACTTTTATTGTAACAACTCTTCTTTCTGGGGCCATCGCGGGTAGCCTTCTTGGATTAATCAATCAAGCTATTGTAGAACCATTTATTGACAAAGCAATAGGCATTGAAACTCAAAGACATATGTCTGAAGGTGAAAATATTGATACTGCACAACAGTCACAATACCGAGTATGGCAGAAAGTAGGTGAAGTAGTTGCAGCAACAGTATATGGCATATCCTTATCGGCACTGTTTGGAATAATCTTTGCTTATAGCAGGGGTTCTTTGCCTGGATCTAATGACAAAAAGAGGTCATTGTTTTTAGCAGGTATATTGTTCTTCGTGATATTTTTGGTTCCTGCATTAAAATATCCTGCTAATCCACCAGCTGTAGGAAATCCAGCCACAATATACTACCGAGAAAGTCTGTATGTTGGTTTTATTGTAATTTCTGGACTTAGTACTTTGGCACTCGCATTGACATATAGAAAATTGAAGATGTACTTATCCAAAAAGACAGTATTCATAATTCCACTCATATATGTTATTTTAATGATTAGTGCTTTTCTTATACTTCCACCAAATCCTGATAAAGTTACAATTCCAGTGAATTTGCTCATGAGCTTCAGATTTTCTTCTATGTTTACTGTAGGTGTATTCTGGGGATTACTTGGTATGATTGTCGGCCTATTCTGGGATAAGCTCAAACTACATGAAACAAGTAAAGCTACATCCTATGATGCATTTCTACTTTAAAAAATTAGTTTAGATATAGTTATAACGATCCAAAAGCATAGGAAATGCTTAGATGACTATACATCAGATTTTTTGTATATGTATTTGTGACATAACACGTAGAGAAAATTGGAATGAGTGATATAAGTAAGAAATGTTATCGTCTGGCATCTGATTTAACAATATGCAGAATAGTCAACGGTATGTGGCAGGTTGCTGGCGGACATGGATATATCGATCATGAATTGGCAATCGAAGATATGGTGAGATATCATGATGCAGGTCTTACGAGTTGGGACCTAGCAGATATTTATGGCCCTGCAGAAGATTTTATTGGACAGTTCAGGGGTAGGTTATTGGAACTAAAAGGAAAAGAGAAACTCGATGATATTCAGGCATTAACAAAATGGGTGCCACAGCCAGGAAGAATTACTCGTTCTATCGTTAATGAAAATATAGAAAGATCGCTTCGCAGAATGAACGTTAGATCGCTGGATTTGCTTCAATTTCACTGGTGGGATTATAATAATCCATCTTACATGGATGCACTCAAACACCTCTCTGATCTTCGGGATGAAGGAATAATCAAGAATATAGGTCTTACAAATTTTGATACTGAACGTATGCAGATTATGGTAGATTCAGATCTACAACTTGTATCAAACCAGGTTCAATTTTCAATTATAGACCGTAGACCAGAAGTAAAGATGATGCCATTTTGTCTAAGACATAATATCTGTCTCCTTGCCTATGGAAGCATTTGCGGGGGACTGATATCAGAGCGCTATCTTGGAAGATTACAGCCCTCTCCTGCTGAGTTAGATACGCTAAGCTTGCGAAAATACAAGCAGATGATAGATGCATGGGGAGGATGGGATTTGTTCCAAGAACTTTTATTGACTTTGAAAAGAATTGCACAAAAGTACAATGTAAGCATTGCAAATGTAGCAACCAACTATATTCTTGCCAAGCCTGCAGTAGCAGGAGTTATTATCGGTGTTAGACTTGGAATAGTTGATCATAGAAACGATAACACTCAGGTATTCAACTTCAGTTTAGACAAGTCTGATTGTGATGCCATAGATGCTGTATGTACAAAGTCAAATAACTTATTTGAGATAATTGGAGATTGTGGTGATGAATATAGATGATCTTGCACTATTTGCAGTTGATTGATTTTGGATTCTTGTTGAACCGTGAATGAAAGGTGATTTTTCTAGAGATGGTTCTTGCCTGAGTTTTAATATAATTATTTAATTATAGTAGAAGTTAGATTCCATTATATGATAATTTATTTGATTTATTCTATTTATTAATATAACTTCCTAAATCAACTCCCTCCAGGTATCTATGAACTTCAAGGTTTAAAGTCGTGAAGGTAATATATCCATTAAATGAAAAGCCATTAGACTAACATGATTGTAGAATCTAAAGTAGATGCATATACACCAACATAGAATCCAATATGGAGGAGAGAGGAAAAGAAATGATAATCTCATTACTGTATGCATCACGAAGATCAAGAACAACATTTTCAACTCTTAATTTAAATCTACTAGAATGCAGTTATCTTTGTCATATATTATGTATAACTCTAAAACATGTTGGTAAAAAAGAAACGGATTGACCTAATGCATTATCAGAATGTGAAATGCTAGATCTATTAAAATTTTCACTATCGAGACCTTTTCTTTTTTATTGTCACAATCAAAGGATTTACTCCAATAGAATAATAGTGAAATGTGATATATGCTATATCATAAAAATATCATTATAATATATACAAAACCATAATGTAACAGTTCGCTCTATTGTGCTCATCTTTCTTTATGCTTCTTCAAATATGGCAGGAGCATTTGACAAAGATGTCTACAAACTAATACTTCTCTTATTTTTAAGGTACCTCCAAATTTAGAAGACTATGCCGACAATAGTTCATTTTGAGATACCTGCTGATGACGTTGAAAGAGCAAAGAGATTTTATACTGATCTATTTGGATGGAAAATAGAAAAATGGCCTGGAACAGAAGGTGATAGTAGTTCTAACATGGAATACTTGATAATAAGTACAACGGATGACAAAGGAGATAAAGCGTTGGTGGGCGGGGGATTAATGAAAAGACAAGACCCACAACAACAAATTACTAATTTTATAGATGTAAAGTCGATAGATGAATATTCCTCGAAAATAGAAAAACTGGGTGGTAACGTCATTGTTTCCAAGATGGCAGTACCAGGTATGGGATATTTTGCAGTATGCCGGGACACCGAGAAGAACAATTTTGGTATTTGGGAATCTAATGAGAGCGCAAAGTAACTATCTTAATTGACGTACCATAAAAAATCCTTGCCTTTGGCGATAGCGCCAAAAACTTAGCTTATCTGCGATCTTATGAGTCTATTTTTAGAACTGCTCTCGTAAGCAGGACCGCCGAAGCCGAATGATGTTATATGATCTTTTTTTTGATATTATTATAACGGTGTTAGTACGGTAAAAAAAGATTTGCAACAAGAAGAAGAATTATCTGATTATTGATTCTTAAATATTCTTTGTCTCACTGCTAACATTAATAACAAATTAAGTCTTACATATAATGATCTTTATGAGTGTTGTCAGAAGGCTTTCAACTCTTGTTAGACAGAAAACTCATTTCTTGCTAGATAAGTTTGAAAATCCAGTACATACATTGGATTACTCTTTTGAAAGACATAAAATAATGATAAACAAATTACGAAGAGATATTGCCGAAGTATTAGCTGCCAAAAAAAGGCTTGAGGCACAAAAAGGAATTGTCTCAAAAAAAATCAATGAATTGGACGTACAAGCCCATGATTCTCTTCATTATCGACGAGAGGACTTAGCAAGACTGGCGCTAGAACGCAAAAATATACACATGTTGCAATTACAAAAATTAAACAAGCAAATATCTGAGATACAAGTAGAGAAAGAAAAGCTTGAGACGCTTGAAAAACGTCTGTCTGCTAAGATTGACGAAATAAGAACAAGAATAGAAATCATTAAAGCTCGATATTCAGCTGCAGAAGCTGAAGTCAGGATTAAAGAAAGTGTTACAGGTATTACCACAGATATATCTGATCTAGGGCTAGCACTACGGAAGGCAGAGGATAAGTTAGAAAAGCTAAAGGCAAAATCCCAAGCACTAGATGAGATGATCGATTCTGGTATGCTTATTGATTATAGTTCAAATAAAGATGAAATCGAGCAAGAATTAGAGAGAATTACTATGCAGGACTTAGTTGAAGA
>JAICSL010000136.1 GCA_025936955.1 Nitrososphaeraceae archaeon | reverse complement strand
CCACGACCCCATGAGCCAAAAACCGTTCATGTGGAATGGAAACAATCCAATCGCCTTCGAGGATCCTAGCGGCTTTACGATTCACGTGCAACCCAAGGATCAAGCAAAGTACGAAGCTGCTAGGAAAGATCTTTCTAAGGATCCAAAAATGAAGGCGGAGTTTGCCCGGCTAGATGCCAAGGGCGTAGATGTCTACTTGAAAACCAATAATAATATTCTTGACGAAACAGTTTAAAAGGCATATACACTGGATTTTCAAGTCAAATACAAACATCTATTGGGTTGCATACTCATCATTAAATCGTTCCTCTAGTAAATTTTTGTTTTGACGATTAAAAAAGCGATCATGAATCTTAACAAGCTGTCATTCCGATAGCTTAATTCGTTTCTCATCATAAAAATTAATGAAAACAAAGAATAAAATTGCTTTAAGACAAGAATGACAAGGATTATCTGTGTTTTTAGGAAACAAAAGGTTACCACAATTATTGTAGGCATAACATAAAAAGATCGTATACATAAATGTGAGATCACAGTATGTAATAATGATTGAATAAGAGTGATATTGCCTAAAAGATTTCATTTTTTGCGAAGATAATTTGAAATTGAATTGTGTTTATCAGAAGCGATAACAGAATATTCAAATTTTAGATTAAATTAATTAATAGGTGCGTTATATTGAAAATACAAAGTGAAAATGGACTCACTATATAAGAATACCGATCATCAGAACAACCTAGCTTACAGACGAAGAATACCAAAATCTTCCTCAGGTAACGAGAGGGTTCTTGTATTATGTGTAGACAGAGATAACGATGTTGGTTCCAAAGCAGGAGTAGAGACACCCATTATAGGTAGAAGTTCGTGTATTGATGCAGGGATCAAGCTTGGTATAGAAGATCCCGAAGATGCAGACACTAACACTATTTTTGGTGCAATCAAAACCTATGAAGAGCTCATAAGTAAGGGATATGATTCTGAGGTTGCAGTAGTCGCAGGAAAATTCAACCGAGGAATAGAAGCGGATGAAAAGATAGGATTTGAAATACAAAGTATTCTTACTAAATACAAAGCGGATGCAGCAGTGTTTATCTCTGACGGCGAGGAAGATGAGACAATAATCCCGCTTATTCAAGCAATAGTCCCAGTCATATCTATCCAGCGCATAATCATAAAGCACAGCAGAAGTGTAGAATATTCATACGCGGTACTAGGAAGATATTTAAAGATGCTTATTTATGATCCCCGATACTCGAAATTCTTTTTGGGAGTTCCGGGAGCTCTGTTTGTTGTAAGCGGTCTTTCTACTGTGTTTGGATTAACTAGAGAGGTATTAGCTTTAGCATTAAGCATTCTCGGTGGTGCGTTTATCATTCGAGCTTTTGACATAGACAAGGCACTAGGATCTCTAGGAAGGCCTACGCCATCAGGATTTATAAGAATTTTCTCCGTATTTGCTGGGGTATTAATTATATTGGCGTCTCTCGCAAACGGCTTTTCAAAAATGCCTACTGAAACCCTTGCACCACATACAGGAATATGGAGCATATTGACAAATAGAGTGATTGTCGGGAGTTTCGTCCATGAAACTATTACACTTCTTTGGATTGGTATTGCTACCATTTTCATAGGTACTCTTCTAAGTAATTGGTTCAAGGATAGTCTTAAATCAATGTCAGATATTCTGCGGCTTGTTGTATTGGCTCTACTTTACTTTCCAATACTTCAGTTTACATCTGTTTTGACTGAGGGAACCAGTCCCTTTACACTTATTTCATCACTTTTGATAGGTCTAGCGATAACTTTGATGGCAGCTACTTTTTTGTTCCAATATTATAGGAATAAGAAAGGTGGCGAAGTACTGAAACATTAATATCTTTGTATATATGAAAAACTCAAACAGTTTTATTATGACTGTAGGTTCATTGTGAACGTGCAGTGAGATTCTCCAAATTGCGATCGAGGATTTTGGCACTAGAGCCCCTTGCAGAAATTTTCTTCAAGCACACTGGGCTTTATAGCATCTATGAGCACAGGTTAGAGTCTCAAATTATAAAATATACGCTTCCTAATCATATAGCAATAATTTTAGATGGAAATAGAAGATGGGCAAAATATAATTTGATGGGAATCGGTGACGGTCATTATACAGGCGCTGACAAAGCTGAAGAATTATTGAATTGGATTCATGATCTAGGCATCAAAATAACTACATTATATGTTTTATCGAATGAAAACCTTGAGCGTAAGGATGAAGAGGTTGATAATATATATGATGTACTTCAAATAAAATTGAAAAAACTATATCATGATTATAGGATTCATAAACGACATATGAAGATAAAGGCATTAGGAAATGTAAGTCTTCTACCCGAAAGCCTTCAAGAGATTCTTAGAAAATTGGAAGAATCAACTGAAACTTATAATTCAATGTTTCTTAATATTGCAATCGCCTACGGCGGTCAAAAAGAGCTCGTTGATGCAATAAAGAAAATTGTGTTGCTGGTCAAATCAGGTAACATACAAGTAAATGATATAGATGAAAAAGTAATTGAATCCTGTCTATATACTTCGCATCTACCCCAACCCGAACCCGATTTAATATTAAGGACTTCGGGCGAAAAAAGATTAAGTGGATTTCTCATTTGGCAAAGTGCATATAGTGAATTGGTTTTTATGGATGTATTCTGGCCAGGATTTCGCAAGATCGACTTGATGCGAGCAATACGAACGTATCAACGTAGAGTCCGAAGATATGGCAGGTAATCTCAAATATGGAGTAGTCTATGTATAATAATCAAATATGCCAGAGCACGGAGATTACGAGCCAGAGTCAATGAAATGGTTTTGTGAATATTGGATGCCTATAGATGATTGGTATGATATACACGATTATAGTCCGCCAACCTCTATTACACAACTTACCGAACCCCCAAATTACAAAAATAATCGAAAACGGTTCGATAAGTGACTTGCATAATAGGCTAACATATAGATGAAATACAAAAAAAGTTATTAGATTCGCCCAATACTGAACCTAATGATAAATGAACGATCAGCAGGAGCAATAGTATTCATCGTCGAAGAATCTGACCAGTTTAAATTTTTAATATTACATTATACTTATGGCCATTGGGACTTTCCTAAAGGCAACATTGAACCTGGAGAAAGCGACTTGGAGGCAGCACGGAGAGAAATATATGAGGAAACACATATTCAAGATATTGAATTTATTTCTAACTTTCGAAGAAAGATCAAATATTACTACAGACGAGAAAATCTATTGGTTAAGAAGGAAGTTGCCTTTTTTCTTGGTAAAACAAAAACACAAAAAATTATTCTTTCAGATGAACATACTGGATATGTGTGGAAACAATATCATGAAGCAGTCAATCAACTTACACATAAAAAAGCAAAAAGGCTGCTATCCGAGGTTCACAATATTTTAACTGAACACCTCAATACTTGAGATTAGATACTAATTATTTGCTTTATTTTGCTGATAGATTTTAAAGGATTGTTGTTGATAATCGAGCGACCGATAATAAAGTAGTCTATAGACATTAATGTAGCTTCCTTTATATTCCCACCTTGAGTACCAAATCCTGGGGAGTATATCGGGAGACGTTTTTGACATGAGATTTCTTTCAAGATATCTGATTGTGTAGCCCCAACTACAATTCCATCTGCATCGGATCTGTATGCATTATCGTGAAATACTTTATACACAATATTATTTTGCTTATTGTTATTTTTTCCCAGTGTAACTGTAAGGCCAAAGCTTTCTTTTGCTTCTGGGTGACTCATATAGACTAATGCGATTATTCCTCGGTTGATCCGATGTGCTTGGGCTACTGCAGAACGCAAGCTTTTTTTTCCCATAAAAGGATTAACTATTATGGCGTCAAAACCCATTTTGAAAAGATAATACATAGCAATTTTGTTTGTATTTGGTATATCATTTAGTTTAATGTCTGCAATAGACTGAAGGTTGAACGAGTGAGCTATTTTGTTGATTTCTGAAATTTCTGAGCTAGATAATGGTAAAATAAGATGAAAATTTATCTTGATTGCACATATGTGCGCTTCTAATAGAAATATCATATTTTTAATAAAGTTCAATAAATCAACTCTAGGAGCTACATCAAGTGCTAGAATAATGCGACTCCTTTTACTTTTAGAGCTATTCTCCATTCTCTTACGAAAAGAAGTGTTATTCATAGCCTTCGACAAGTGGATGGTTACCAGCCAGCCTAATCAATTTGAGGTAAATATAGCCATGTTCATCTATCTTATTTGAGAAAGATGGTTGTTCTGTCCGTTGACTCGAGTAACGTAAGAAAGGAGCTGTTGGATCTTCATTGAGCATAAGATAATAAAAGTATGATATTGTATCAGATTCACTTAGACTCATAGCTGATCCTATTGTGAATTTTGATTTATTGTTGTTATTGTCTTTATCATTTGTAAATAGAAACAGCGGTAAAGGTGGCTCTTCATAAATTGTCTTATATGCAGCAACTTTTGCGAGGCTGGACAAGTCTTTCAATCTTATGGGTATATAGCCTAACTTCTTACCCACTCTTGCTGATCTTGTGAGGGTAGGAGGGAATTTATCTATGTTAATAATAGGAGAATAAAAGAACGTAGGATTGACCACCGAATCAACGACTATGACTTCTTCTGTACCTCCAGTAAGCCTATATGCAAGATATTGGCCGTCTTTTTTCTCTTGATTTCTTACAAAGTAGATCACAGGTCGTTCATTTATTATGTCTGTTTGCACCGCAAATATAAGATCTCCATTTAGAGATAAAGAAAAAGAAGGGAGCGGAGCACGCTCCAATGCACAAACCAGCCTACCGAAATCCTTTATGTTGAACACTTCAACATAGAATGGAGATTTAAGCCGCAATTTGTTATTAGTCTAATGTGTATACTATTAAGTTATGCGATGCTATGGACATTACGAAACGACTCAGTATTATCTAATGAATATATCTAATGAATATATCTAATGCAGGTAATCTCGAAAATCATAAAAATAATAGATCTGAGCGGTTACTGTTCAAGTCAACTAATGAATCCAAATATCGTTGGTGCAGAGTACAGGATGACATATTCTTATCCTGTATGGGGCAGCAATTGGATAATATACAGAGAGTAAAACAGCACGGATATGCAGAATATAAAATTATAACTGATTCATCTCGAATTATGTGGAAATAAATTCATTTTTAAATACAATGAGATACAAATGAATAGAATAGATTAAAGAAGATTTATAAAAAGTTGCGCTGAACAATCTTAAGCGAGATCACAACATCTAAAACCTCTCTCGACGATCAATTATATCGTTTATTTCCGCCCCAGTTCCTATCAGGGATATTTTCAGTCCTGTTTCTGCTTCGATATCTTCAATAAATTTTTTTGGT
>JAICSL010000067.1 GCA_025936955.1 Nitrososphaeraceae archaeon | reverse complement strand
AGATATAGATACTCAATGGCTTAAAAGAAGAAAAGAGCTCATTGAATATTACTTGGAGACCATTAAAGATTATCCTAGGGAAATTACCGCAAAAAAAACCCTAAAAAAACTAAGAGAACTTTTACCAGCTAACGCAATTGTGACTACCGAAGTAGGTCAATGCCAGATGTGGACATCACTGCATTTTGATGTAATTTCTCCTGGTACATTTTTTAGTTCAACAGGGCTAGGCACTATGGGGTTTGGCTTTCCTGCTTCTATAGGGGCAAAAGCTGCTCGGCCAGAAGTGCCAGTGGTTGATATCGCAGGCGATGGCTCATTCAATATGACTGAAAATGCTCTCGCTGTGTCTGTTCTAGATAACTTGCCAGTAATTGTATTTCTGATGAACAATTATATGCTTGGAATGGTTGCACAGTGGCAAAGGACCTTCTATAATAGAAGATACATGGGTGTACATCAAAATAATTGTCCAGATTATGCAAAGATAAGTGAAGCATATGGCGCACAGGGTATTAAAGTTCAGTCTATGCAGGAGTTGGAAAAGGCATTAACATCCGCATTGAATTCAGATGTTGCCACGGTCATCGATATCCCAATCGATCCTGAAGAAGATGTTTACCCATTCGTTGCACCAGGTACTGGTTTGAAAGACATGATTACCGGAGCATGAAATTATGTCATCATCGGAATCGTCTCAAAGCTTTAAACCCTGGTATATAATTTCTTCCTTAGTAGAAAATAAGCCTGGTGTTCTATTTAGAATAACCAACCTTTTTAGAGCCAGGAATTTTAATATAGAAAGCATAACAGTAGGCTCGACAGAACAAGCAGATCTTTCAAGGATGACAATTACTACGAGAAGTGACGAAAGGACATTAGATCAGCTGGTCAAACAACTCAGGAAATTAATTGACATTGTAGATGTAAAGGTGCTCGAGACATACAAAACAGTCTATCGGGAACTTGCTCTAATCAAAATGAAGGCAGAAGACCCCACTACACGCATGGAAATAACTAATTTCGCATCGATTTTTAGAGCAAACATATTGGATATAGGAAAAGAGGCGATCATAGTGGAACTTACTGGTACTCCTGATAAAATAGATGCATTTAAAAACTTGGTTGAATATTATGGAATTATACAGTTGGCAAGGACCGGCGTTTCTGCACTGCCTAGAGGAATGGAGAGTTAAATATGTATTCCAAATATTCTAGTGATAAGATAAGAATTTTTGATACTACTTTAAGGGATGGTGAACAGACTCCTGGAGTATCAATTACTCCTAAACAGAAGGTTGAGATTGCTGTTAGACTCGACGAGCTAGGTATAGATGCTATCGAAGCAGGTTTTCCAATGGTATCTCAGGGTGAAATGGAAGCAATTAGACTTATTTCCAAACAAGGCCTGAAAGCAGAGATTTGTGGATTAGCACGTGCAATTAAGACTGATATTGACGCCGTAATGAAATGTGATTTAAACTATATCCATACTTTCATTGCCACTTCTGATATTCATATGCGTTATAAATTGAGAATGAATCCAGAACAAGTACTTGAAAAAGCAGTATGGGCAGTTGATTATGCGAAGAAGCATGGACTTCAAGTGGAATTTTCAGCTGAAGATGCGACAAGATCTGACAGACAATTTATGAACAGAGTCTTTCAAGCAGTTACAGAAGCTGGAGCCGATAGACTAGATATTCCTGACACTGTGGGCTATGCTACTCCACAGTATATAGGAGAACTGGTAAATGACGTAAAGACGGCAACAAATCTTCCAATTAGTATGCATTGTCATGATGACTTTGGTCTTGCAGTTGCAAATACAATTTCTGGAATAAATGCTGGAGCTTCATGCGCCCATGTGACGATAAATGGCTTAGGGGAAAGAGCAGGAAATACCTCACTGGAAGAATTTGTCATGGCTCTTCAATGTTTGTATAATAGAAACCACAATATCAAAACAGAATTGCTATATGATATATCTAAATTCATTTCTAATACTATGGGAATAGTAGTTCAACCCAATAAAGCAATAATCGGTGAAAACGCATTCGGTCACGAGTCAGGCATTCACACTCATGGTGTTATAAGCAACTCACTTACTTATGAGCCTATTAGTCCAGAACTAGTGGGACGAAAAAGATGGTTTCAAGCTGGAAAACATGCTGGCGCTCATGGTATTAGAAATATGTTACTAGACTTTGGTATAGAGCCTACAGATGAACAGCTACATGAAATTGTGGAAAAACAAAAAAACCTTGCCGATAAGGGAAAATCAATAACTACAGCGGAACTTTTATCAATAGCAGGGGAGGTAATGCACAATAACAAATTTGAAGAGAAATTTAAACTTTATGATTTTCATATCGTAACGGGTATGAATATTATACCAACAGCCGTTGTTAGATTGAATACAGATGGTAAGGATTTTATTGCATCTGAGATAGGGGTTGGACCTGTTGATGCAGCTTTAAAAGCAATACAAAAGATAGCAGGAGAGATTACCTCTATTAAAATTCGCGAATATAGTTTAGATTCTATTACAGGAGGATCGGATGCACTAGCTGAGGTTTCAGTAAAAGTAGCCGATAAAGACGGAAACATCGTATCGGCGAGAAAGGCTGGAGAAGATGTTGTAGTTGCCTCGGTTCAGGCTATGATTGATGCTATTAACAAGATTATGTTAAAGAAAATAATATATTCAAAGAATAAATCATAACATACGAATAGCAATCTTAATTGACACGATATCATATTGCTCTAATTAATGGCGATGGCATTGGCCCGGCTCTTGCAGCATCAGCAAAAACAATTCTTGAAACAATAAATGATAATTCTTCAAAAATAAAATTTACAATAGATGAAGTAGAAGCAGGTGATGGGGCGCTTGTTAAATTTGGTAGAGCGTTACCTGATTTTAGTATGGACATAATCAGAAAATCTCAGGTTTGTTTGAAAGGTCCAGTAGGAGAGAGTGCTGCAGATGTAATCATTCCTATAAGATCTATGCTTAATCTTTACGCTAATATTCGGCCTGCGAAATCGTATCCTAATATTAGAAATCTCTCAGATAAAGTGAACCTTGTAATAGTAAGAGAAAATACCGAAGACGTATACATGGGCTGGGAGTTCAATATTGACGAGAACACAGTTATAGCATTACGATTGACATCTGAAAAGGCATCAAGAAGAATTGCACATTATGCATTCAAAACTTCCATGCTAAGGAATAAAAGGAAAAAAAAGGTTGTAGCTGTTCATAAAGCGAACGTCCTGCGAAAAGGTGATGGATTGTTTGCAAAGACATGCAGATCTGTTGCTAACGACTATCCTGAGGTTGAATATAGTGAGTTATATGTTGATGCCTGTGCAATGAATTTAATCCGCAATCCGGAAGAATTCGATGTTATTTTGACAACTAATCTCTTCGGAGATATATTGTCTGATGAAGCAGCGCAAGTAGTTGGAGGTTTAGGAATGGGACCTGCAGCTAACATAGGTGATCATTTTGCACTTTTTGAACCAGTTCATGGAGCAGCTTTTGATATAGCAGGAAAGAACATTGCAAACCCGTCATCTATTTTGCTGTCAACAAAAATGATGCTGGAGTGGTTAGCGCATAAATATAATGATGAAAATGCTTCATACGAAGGCAATAATATTGAGAATGCAATAACTCATATGCTAAAACAAAATAAGAAGACTAAGGATATCGGTGGTAGCCTTTCAACCACTGAATTCACAAAAATGGTATCTAGCTTAATGCATTAGATCTTGCCTTGATAGGTGTCATTCAGATCAGACCCGCCACTTTTAGGTGCTCTCTTCTGCCATGCAACAAACATGAAGACAAATGGAATGGTCATAGCGACAGTAGCTATTAAAACTGGCTGAAATACACTTGGATCTATTCTATACCCTAGCATCTGCAAAAAAGGAATTGGATAAACCGTAAAAATCCAGAAACCAAGCAAAATTCCGATAATAATTTTATTTCTTCTTATCACTGAAAATAAACTAATTTTATTTATTCTTCTTTTATCGCATTCAATACATTTTATAGTGGTATTGTTTCCTGTTACATCAGCTGGTGCTATACACGAAGAGCAAATATTACTCTCACAAAAGTAACAATGTTTGCTTGCAAATCTTGAACCACAAATAGTGCATTGCGTAGGCATATATTTAGATAAGGATCTATTCAATATTAATTTTATTGAATTTTACATATGATGAATAGTTTGTTTAAAACATTTATCAATTATTATTGCTCGATACAAGGATTTATTTATTCATAATTTTAATAATTGAAATATTTTCAGATAAATATGCATACCCATCAATGGAATTGAATACCATAATATAGGTTATATAGAAAAGTTGGATTACTTGCTACTCTCACAAAACTCTGTTAGTACACCATTCATGGATTTCGGATGTATGAACGTAATTTTTCTGCCAAAAGAGCCAGTGCGTAATGTGCCAATCATCTTCATTCCGTTTTCAGTGGCTCGCGCAGCATCTTTTTCTATATTGTCTGCTGTAATAGCGAGATGATGTATACCCTCCCCACGTTCAACTAAAAATTTTTTAATTGGACTTTCTTCAGATATTGGCTCCATTAACTCAATTCTTGTATCTTCCAAATCTAGCATTGCAACTCTGACTTTTTCATTTTGGACTACTTCAATTTCAATATGGTCTATATTCAAAGCCTTTTGATAATTTTTTAATGCCTCTTCAACATTATTAACAGCTATGGCAATATGATCGATACGCAATTTTTTCACTCAGAACCCAAAATTCAGAATGTGTACAATAAATGTCAAAAGTACAAACCATCTACGAAATACTGTATCATTATAAGTATAGTTTCTAATTAAGAGATTTATGTACTTAATCATATTAAAAATGAACATAGTTCGTAAAACTACATATATCTTACTTGTTTGAATTAGTGACTCTTCATCAAATATTAGGATAGAGTTTCTATCGTTCATTGGTCTTTCTTTCGAGTAAATCAAATATAAAAGTCTATCATGGGAAATAGAAAAAATTAAGATATTTCTTGTTTTATGATCTAATTATAGGAATCGTTCAAGCCGAAAGGATCTATTCGTGACGGATGATACTGCATTATTTAATTATAAGTATTTAATATTAACTTACTATAATTATAAGAAATGTTACCCATAGTTAAAGGAGTTCTTGAGGGGGAGCGACGTTCACTTGCACGAGCAATTTCTATCGTCGATAATGATGAATCGGAATCACAAATAATTATACATCAGATATTCCATAAAACAGGCAGTGCCAAAACAATAGGTTTTACCGGTTCAGCAGGGTCTGGAAAAAGTTCCCTTATAGGAAAATTAATTCCTGTTTTTCAAACATTAGGTTATAAGATTGCCATCCTTGCCGTAGACCCTACTAGTCCAATTACAGGTGGAGCAATTTTGGGCGACAGAGTTAGAATGCAGACTATTATAGATGATGATACAGTATTTATGAGAAGTATGGCATCCAGAGGGGCCATTGGGGGTGTTTCAAAATCCCTCAGAAACGCAATAAGAATACTAGATGCTGCGGGCTATGATCTTATCATAGCTGAAAGTGTAGGAGCTGGTCAATTGGAAATAGAAATTTCAAGGGTTGTTGACTTGACCGTAGTAGTTTTTACTCCTTATACTGGTGATAATATTCAAGCAATAAAGGCAGGATTGACTGAAATTGGAGACCTATATGTCATTAACAAAGCAGATTTAGCCGGTGCAACTACTTTATTTAATTCCATTTTAGATTTAATAGGTAATACGGAAAGAAAACCTGTTGTTTTGAAAGCATCCACAAAGACAGGCAGCGGCATAAAAGAGTTAGCGTTATCAATTGATAAATTGATAAACTCAGCGGGTAGTAGTTACAAAGAGAAAGAGAAAAGAATGCTTGAAGAAGAATTAAAAGATATGGTTTTAAATATAGTAGAACTAAAACTTTTAGATATGTTAAAGAATAATAGTAAATATTCTGATTACATTGATAGACTAGTAAATAAAAAAATAGATCCATATAGAGCAGCAGAAGAATTGTCAGCGATTTTATTGAGGTGAAGCAAAAATTATGCCAATTGATGCAATAAAAACTGATTCTGGGATACCTGTAAAGAGAGTTTATAAAAAGAAAGACTTATCAAAATTTAATATACCAGATGAAGAGCCAGGGAAGTTTCCTTATAGTTCAGGTATCTATCCAAACATGTATCGTGAGCGTCTGTGGACTATGCGGCAGTATAGTGGATTTGGAAGTGCGGAAGAGACTAATAATAGGTTCAAATTTCTTCTTAGTAATGGTCAAACAGGATTATCTTTAGCCTTTGACCTTCCCACTCAGACCGGGCGTGATTCTGATGATCCACTGTCTGAAGGTGAGGTTGGAAAGACCGGAGTAGCAATAAGTTCTATTAAGGACATGATGACCTGTTTTGATAATATCCCGCTGGATAAAGTCAGTACCTCTATGACAATTAATTCAACAGCTTCCATATTACTTTCGTTGTACATAATTGTTGCAGAATCACAGGGGGTTTCTACAATGCATCTTAGAGGTACAACACAGAATGATATATTGAAAGAATATATTGCAAGGAATACCTATATTTATCCTCCCAAACCGTCTATAAGGCTAGTTGGTGATATGATACAGTATTGCTCAACACAAGTATCTCAATGGTATCCGATAAGTATATCAGGATATCACATGAGAGAAGCAGGCTGTAATGCTATACAGGAATTATCTTTTACTTTTGCCAATGCTATAGAATATATAGAAACTTGCCTTAAAAGAGGATTAAAGATCGATGACTTTGCTCCTAGACTGTCTTTTTTCTTCTGTTGTACGATGGAATTTTTTGAAGAAATAGCTAAATTTAGAGCTGCTAGACGAATATATGCTAAAATAATGAGAGATAGATTTCATGCTAAAAATGCAAAATCGTGGCATTTAAGATTTCACGTTCAGACTAGTGGCGAATCATTAACCGCTCAACAGGTTGATAACAATATTGTTCGTGTAGCTACAGAAGCTTTATCTGCAGTACTGGGTGGATGTCAATCATTACATACTAATTCAAAAGACGAAGCATTAGCACTTCCTACAGAAGAAGCGGTAAAGGTGGCACTTAGAACCCAACAGATAATTGCTACAGAAACAGGTGTTGCCAAAACTGTAGATCCAATAAGAGGTTCATATTATGTGGAATATTTGACAAATAGGATTGAAGAAGAAGTAGATAAGTATTTGAAGAAGATAAGCCGGTTAGGTGGAGCGTTATCCGCAGTTGAAAAGGGCTTTTTCCAAGATGAAATTAGGCGAAATGCATATCAATTAAAAAAGGATACCGATGAACATAAACGTATTATCGTGGGGGTTAACCAATTCCAAGATGCGGCTGACAGTGAACCTCATTTGAATGCTATGGATCCGGAAATTGAAAAAAAACAGATAGCTAGACTACGTGATTTTAAGACTTCGCGTGATAGGATAAAAGTTGGGCAAGCGTTAGAAGCATTACAACGGGCAGCTGAGAATACGGAGGAGAATTTAATGCCACACATCCTCTATGCGGTAAAAAGTTATGTCACATTAGGCGAGATAAGTAATACTCTTAGAGAAGTATTTGGAAAATATGAACCGAAAGTATCCTTTTGATAAGAAGACAAGCATCTTCACTTTTGTATATAACTCGATTAAAATAGTTGTGTAGATGAATTAATTACAATTCTAATGAATTTGATATGTTTTCCCTATGTATTGTATATAATATTGTAAATTGGTGGCTTCTAAAAACATTCAAAAGAACTAGATTACCCATTTTTGCTTTCATATGTTGGAAAATTATGATCTCTAGTTCTCATATTATTTCAATATCTTTTCT
>JAICSL010000334.1 GCA_025936955.1 Nitrososphaeraceae archaeon | reverse complement strand
TTGCACCAGGAACCAGTTTAATGATTGTCTCTGAGAGTGCTGCAGCAGCTCGGAAATCAGGTGTATCCCTTAACACTTTAACTAATAAAACAACTACATCTAAATTTATCCATCTGCTCTCGTTTAACAGTAAGGCAGGTATCCCAGTTATAGAACCATTAGGTAATTGTGGAATTCCTAAACTTGCTAGCTTAGATCGAGCCAGTTCTGTACTTGCTACAGCATATACGTCCGGTTCGTTTTGTTTTATATCATCTTCAGTCTCACTGCTTGATATACCTGCGGCGCTGATAATAAGTTCACATTCATTTTCAGCAGCCCATTGCAAAATAATCTTTGCGATATTATAATGGCTCGATTGATCGAGGTTTAATTCGGATGTAAAGATGGCGAGTTTTAGACTATCATTTATATAAATTCTTGCTGGAAAGTTTGGAACAGTATCATGAATCACTGACATAGCAGGAAATGCTTGTGAATCCAAAACTGCTACCAATTCAGTCTTTAGAGAATAGTTAAAACATTGTGATGCAATAGCATTAGCAAGTCCTGCACTAGGAAAACCATCAATAATAGTTCCGCCTTTGAAGTTAATCTGTTTTATCATACGAACTTTAATTAAAGGATTTTGTGACAACACAGATAAATAGCATGTTACCTCATTAAAAGATTTTCAGACATATATAATAAATTGGTTAAAATATTCAAATTTATATTGACATGTAACCTGTCGTAGATCATTCTTCTATAGAACTAATACAGTAATCGAAATGTACTAATTCCGAAAGGATATGTATAGAATACCACATACAAAGAATATAACCCGTCTAATTATGACTTGAAAAAGATGTCTAGGTGTAATGTTGTAATGTTGACCTTTAAGATGTACCTAATGATTCTCAACTGACTACTAAAAACAGCTACAATTACTATTGAAATATCATCGTAGAATTGGTAAGGTTAAAGCGAGGGCATATAGAATATCATCAATACCTTTTCTTTTTATATTGAACTACAAGACACTACGTATGCTGATAGTTATTAGCTTGATTTCATCTCCTGTCATAGGATATCTTTCTGATCGTGTGATGCTTTCCTTTCATATGTAAAAATCATACTTATAATGAAATATCAATATATATGCACTATTTTTGAGACAGATTCTTAATAATATTAGAGAGGGCCCAGGAGGCATTAGCAATCTTTTAATATATGATTTATATCGAATTATACATATTTTGGCTGAAAAATCAAATAATTGTGCTCAAAATGAGCATGGTTTGTGTAATGGTAATATAATAGAAGTGACAAACGGAGCAGAAACAGCAAAAATTTGCAATTGCGCATGTCATAATAGCATGTATCAACTCATAAGAAATACAGTTGCATTAGTTAATCGGAGCAATAAATTCGTATAATACTCTTAATGACTAAAATTTTTGATGGCTAAGATTTTTTTATAACAGTGATGGCATATCCGTTTCTTTTCTTTGTTACAGACGGATTTTCTTCTGATCCTAGATGGATACAACTACAATAACAACTTTTAATCAAACAATGCCCATGAAATCATCACATAATTATGCTCTGCACAGTAGCATTCATCATAATCATATTATGGTCATAGTGTATAGAATATTGAAATTTATCGGCTATTTATCTTCAACATATGAAATAATTAAAGGTGTGGGCAATAAAAAATTCTTTACTCATAATAATAGATGACAACAAATAAGATACGATCATTTGTATCAGAAATAATTGTGAAGTCGTTATCTTCTGGTCTGTCACTCAATATTTTTATGATATTTAGATTAAGACTAATTTATCAACGTTAGATTAATGGAACAGAAAATGTAATAGTATCATAGATTATTTGTAAAACTTTTTTGTTATTGCATCAAACATGTGTAGTAAAAGGGTGTTAAATCACTTTTTTTTCTCTGTTGATCATAAATCTTCATAACACAATCATTAAATGATACCTTTGATTTATGAGATTACATAGTGGACAATTGGTACCTATCATTATCAATTATCACTAGAAAAAATTAAATCATATTATTAAATAATAAGTAGTTTTTCATTTTTCATTTGATATTCTAACATCGATTAATTTTGGATAGATACTTATTATAACACTTTCAACCATTCTCAATAACATATCATCATAAGTACTCAATTAAAAGGAATGGAGATGTGTATTCCTTGATTATTGAGATTATGTTGTATATTATTCAATATATTTTGTGTCATACCATGAACACTTTTTTTAATATTGTTAATACCAAAAGTACTATCTTGATTGAAATTGTTTACATTTTTGTCGTTATTATCCTGAGTAGGTTTAGTATTGTGGTTTGAATT
>JAICSL010000080.1 GCA_025936955.1 Nitrososphaeraceae archaeon | reverse complement strand
TTTTCCCTTATACTGTTTTCAGAACCACCTATTGAGAGTGGGTCAGGTGCAATTATCTTAAGCACGCCTATTTCTTTATCAGAAATTAAATCACTTTTCGTTGTTTGCTCTAACACATATTTCTTTTCGTTTTTGATGATCTTTTCGACTGTACTGGCATATCGCATTTTTGTATAACAATAGGGTTTATGATTTGTTCTATCACGCCAAAAGTAAATAATATTTTCTTGAGAATCATAGAATTTAAGATAAACACATTGCTCGTCTCCTTGATAGATTGCGGACAATAAGAGAACAGGTCTATTTTCTGGCAGTTCTTTCATATCACCAAATCTTCTTCCTCTTTCTGCCAGAAAATGTTCTTGCTGTGTCAATATAATATCTAATTTTCTTTATTGATGGTATTAAAAGATTCACCTTGAATTTAATAGAAATCCATATTTTGTTACGTTTAGATTAATTAATTGATTGATTGATACGTATCTAAAATCATACTCTATGTTAATTTAGATTTTAATACACCATATATCAATATTCTAATCTTTTTATAAGCATTATAATTCGCATTTATCTTTTGTAATGTTTCCCATTATCCTTGTCTCTTTATCTTAATACATAATACACCTTATTTACAGCTATTGAAATTTTGTAAAATCATAACAATACTTGATCTATCCTTTAATTCTCATATTTATAAGGTCAGCAATCGTCCGCAATATTATTTATTTAGTAATAAGGTGAACTAAAAGCACAATGATTAAATATCAAACCGGCCAGCACTTAATTTTCATGTTTATGAGCAATCTTGCATAGAAAAATGTGTAAATACTTCTTATCTACATTTCATAGTAGAACAGTGAACAATAATCAAAACATTGACAGCGAAGGTATTAAAAATATGTCTGAAAAAAATAGTCTGAATGTTAACGTATTAGTAACTGTAGGCGATATCAAAGTACAATTCAATGGCTCTGCAGAGGTAGTCATGACCTCTGTTATTACATTCCTAGCAAAACAACTTCCAGCGATCGATCTTGCAAGGAAAATTTCATTAAATTATGCAGTGACAGATCTTGTCGAGAGATATTCTAATTTAATTAAAATAACTGCAGAAGGCCCAAGAGTAATCCCAGAATTAGAGGGATCTGGGAAAAAAAAATTATCTGATAAAGAAATAGTTGCACTCCAATTATTAGCTTTAAAAATTGCGAAGGAACTTGGTAAAGCTAACGATGATAGAATGCAGATATCAGAAATTCAATCTATGACAGCTCTTAAACCAAAATCAGTTAGTTCCAGGTTGTCAGAATTAGTGAAGGCAGGATATATAATAAGAGATAACACAAAGGAGGAAGCTGAATCTGTTGTATATAGAATCACTACCTCAGGAATCCATTGGTTAAACTCCACGATTATTAAAAAGACTAAAGCACCGTCTTAGATCTCATAGCGTTAATTCAGTACATGGTCTCTTTTGAATATATCGATAATTCCTCATAGTCCCTTCTCGGCTTAAAATACTTTCTCTTACCATATCTGTAAGTGAGTGCGAAACAGCAGTTCTGTCATAGTTATATCCTCGTCTAGATAGCTCTTCATGAACCTCGCCTAATAGTCTTTCTGTACCAAAGAATCCTTCATACCATAAGGTTTCAAGTATTCCTCTACACGTTGTTACTCTCTTTATCATCTTTTGCGAAGAATCTATTGCATTTATCATGGGCATATGATTGGGACGGAACAAACCAATTTGTATTTTTATTGAGTCAATTTCCTTCTTCAACTCAATAAATTGACTATTAAAATCCTGATCAGTATTGGAAGTATCAATGCTGGAAAGAACATTTTCTACTACTTGTTTGATTTTATTCTCAACACAAGAGATTTCGACTTCCCAATCTCGATGTTTTAACCTAATTTTAACAAGGTCTGATGTTAATGATGTCGGTTCACTCATCGAGATATAAATTATTGGCCTTTTGGGACACATAAACTTGTTGGTGATCATATTGTGCAACTTGCACAACATTAATAAAGTATTACTTGCATATATTGTTGACCAACATGACTACACAATATAGCTTTGTATCAAGTTGTATTAATGTTGATGAATTCGATCAAATGCTTCATCGTTCTCTTAATCGCTGTCTGTCAACTAGCATTCATGACATGCTAAAAGGGAAAAAAATTATTTTTAACATGGATGAGAGGACCAAGATTCCCATCAACGGATGGGGAATGAAATCAATCCCTTATTGTGCAACAACAATAAATCCTATTAAGCCGATCCTAGAAAATACTACAGTATCTGCGATAGACTCGAGTAGCATACAGGTGGCCGAAACAGAAGAGGGTACATTATACGCTGTAAAGTGCGGAATTGTAATGTCTAGTAGGGGTCAGACATTCATACATTTAAGGGTAGGCCCAATATTATTTTATTTGAGCAAAGAGACGATCAGAGATTCTGAAATTGATCATAGATTGGCAAAGCTTATTCTGTTTGATAATGAATGTGCAAAACGATTGATCAGAGTACGTATTGAAAGAGCAGTTCAAATGATAATTTCAAATCATTTTAAGAGATCGATAATACTTATCGATGGATCATTGAAGCCATCTTTATTTGAAGACAAAGATCAGAGTATCAAAAATGTAGCAGAGAATTGTGCTCTAAACAGAAATTCGATGATTGGAATCAGTAAGAGTACTAAATTCAAAATTCTTGATAAGATTTCAAGTTCTCTAACAAAGATTCCAGGGCCTGCTTATATGGATGTCAATTTAGTTATCAAGAGTCTGATACGAAACACAATAGGCGACAGTGTAATTGTAAAATTTGGAAATGGCAACAGTGCAATATTGCGTGCGGACATTGTTACTTCTGACAGAAACAAGTATTTCTTATTCGGAAAATTACTTGGAAATGATTCAATGGCTGACGGTTATCCTGAAACATTGCGACTAGCACATCATATTTCTACTTTCACAAATACCGAGGTATCATGTCTCAAAGGTCATATATTAAGTAGCTACGAAGTCACAGAACTTGCCTCTGAAGATATTCGCAGAACACTGCTAGGTTCACTCCTGATATGAAGATTCTGTCTAAAAACGGCAATGAGCTTATCATGCTGGCAATGAAAACAGACATAGCCACTAAGGGTGATTATTTGTTGATTGAGGATGAGAAGTCAAATAAGAAGATGATTGTTCAAATATATGATGAAGATTATTTTTCTTCTCAATCTCTTATAGAAGATATTGTCAAAGATGAAGTAGTAGTTGCATCCAGTACGGAAAATCTGCATGATCCTCTTAACATTGGAAATCTATCGAGGATAATTAGAGATGCACGACTCTTTCGCGCTAAAATAAGAGCTGCAATAGATATCTCGGATAGATTATCAAGCGACATTTCCTGGCTTCCTTCCAGAGTATTTTCCAAAGTAAAGCGGTTAAGAATCTCTGAACTAAATTCATTTCTTGGTAGAACTGGTATTTTGCCAATTCCTATAGGAAAAACCGGAAAAGATAATGAAGATTTTGATATCTATGCAGAAGAATTTGATGGAAAACTAAATATTATTACTGGAAAAAAAGAATCAGGAAAGTCACATCTTTCCAAGATGCTCATTAAAACCTTAGTACAGTATGGTGCATTTGTTATTGTATTTGACCTCAACAATGAATATGGAGGACTAGCTTGGAATAGTGATGGTTCTCGATCCTCTATTCAAGATCAGGTAATGATACTAGAGCCTGGAAACGGACTAAAATTCTCACTCGAGTATTGTGGTAAATCTGGCATATCAAGTATGTTAAAAAATTCGCTAGATATGCCGGCTGCATCATTACGAGAATTCTTTAGAATCTGGGACTCTCTTAAAAATAAAAAAACATTAGATCTGGATTCGTTAGGCAACGCAATCAATACATGGAATATCAACGAGCTTGTAAGAGACGCACTCATTTCGAGATATCATGTAATTCAAACATCTCGTTTGTTCACCGACGCTAGCAAAAGAGACGAATTAAGATTTGAGAGCATTATTACAGAAAAGCGGAAAGGAGCAGCAATGATAGTCAATATGGGTAAAATTACATCGGTTGTGAGAAAGATGATTGTAGAATTGATATTGAGTAAACTAGTGGATTTACTTGAGAAGAACATAATTCCTCCTATCTTTTTATTTGCCGAAGAGGCTCAGCTGTATATTAGAGAAACCTATTGGGAAGATATTATTACTAGAATGAGACATTTTGGAATATATACAACATTTATAACAAATCAGCCAGATGCCATTAGCGATGGAATATATAGACAGGTCGACAATATATTCTTGTTCAACTTTACAAATGATGCAGACTTAGATAAATTATCAAAAGTATCATTAGTAGATAATGAAACCATTAGATCAATAGCTAAGACGTTACCCCAACGTCACTGTTTAGCTATTGGAAAGGCTGTAAGTGATCTACCAGTAGTAGTAAAGATAGCAACAACAGAAATTCTAACTCTAGGCGAGACTAAGAAATTTTTCAAAATATAATAGGATATAAGGTTTTTATTATTATACTACTGCAACTTCGCCACGTTTCTTTGTTCCTATATCAATTGCTTCACTCACTGGAGAAATGAAAATCTTCCCATCGCCTATTGAACCAGTGCTTGCTGTCTCAAGTATAACCTTGATAACATTGTCCACTTCCGAGTCCTCCACGACCGTGATAATATTGGATCTAACCGAAAATTCAGAGGAAAATCTTTCAGTCCCTCTACCAGTCTGAACCTTTGGTTTCTCTCCTTTACCTCTGCCTTTTGCATCAAGAATAGTACATCCACCTACTCCAGATTTCTTCAACGCTTCGTTTACTGCCATAACTTTCTCGTTACCTACGATAGCTTCTATGCGTTTCATTATTATTATAAAAAGACGTTATGATATAAGGCTTTAAAAAATAGTATCAGTATATGAACATCTTGACCTATAATAAGACGTATAGATATAGATATCATAGAACAAGGCGACATTAAAAGTATTATTAACATTATTCCTTTTAGAAATTAGTATTTGACATGATTTATTAATTGATTAGCATATTTATATTAACTAGATTCAAGATAAGGCTTAAACAATCACTTTATCGATAGAAGTTTTTACCTATATGGTTAAACGTAATACAATTCTGTTTTTAATATGGCATCATCAATAGATACCAATGACCATCACGTATATCCAACTCAAGAAGACGAGCTTAGAGCCAAGGAATCTACCGCTGAGAATCTTAAGAAAATAATAGAAGATGAATTTCTAGAAGCATTTAGAAGAATACCTAAAGAGAAAGAACAAAAGATATATCAACAAGCAAGAAGTATAGTTGATACTTTTAATACTCTTATGTCTGTCTCACGAATACAACCATATGAAAAACAGGAGAAATTGATGTATGGATTAAAAAAACTATTGAAAGAACAGATAAACGTGATTGAAGCACAGCGTGTTTATGCGATGAAGATAAACCCAGATACAACATATCAAGAAAAATAGAATGTAAAAATATATTGTAAGATAATTACATTAACTTTTTACAATTCTTATCTCAAATAATCCAATTTCATGTTTAAATTATAAAAATCGATAATTATAATTCTTGACATTAATTTATGAACAAAAATAAAACCATTTGAGCAGGTAAGATTATCACTATTATTCTTCTGCAAGCGAATGTCAGCAATGGTGCATATTGAGCTCTTCTCTTACTGTTCGTAAATAACACCAAGAATAATGATAGAAATAACAAGTAAAAAGTGAGCCAAGTATACCACTATTCTTAAAGTCGCAGTTTTTTTTGTATATAAATGCTTTTCATTCTACTTAGTCCTAGTATAAATATTATCAAGACTACAATGGATATGGATGATTGCACTATGGATATTAATAGCCTATCAATTCCATTTCTAAGAAAGATAATATCTAATGGAGCTACAAATATTATAAGAAATGCTGACACTGCGAGTATCATTATCCACATCACCGTAATAAATCCTAACAGACCTGCTAGTTTCATCGTATAACACCTCCAGCCAGAAAATAATATTGAAGAATAATAGAAATAAACGCAAGGATTGAAGTGAATATTGTCAATTTAAATATTTGACAGCCGATCTCTTTTTCTGAAAGTGGACCTTCTGCCAAGATCAATCTCATTAATGTAGTAGGCGCGTTTTTCTCTTTGGATGCAATTAATTTAAAATCGTCCATCAACAACGTTGGTCTATTCTTAACTTCTCTATGTTCAACAACTTTCTTGACACTAGCTAGAAATAGAAAGGAATTCATTACTGCAGGCAATAGAGCAATTACACCAATAATTTCAGAATTACCAGCAATCGCAATAGATCCATACATAGCACCCATTAACAATGTACCAGAATCACCGGGAAATATTTTACTTGGAAATTTGTGATATTTATAGAAAGCGAGTGTACCAAAAAGTAAAGGTAGAGCAGCAATAAACATATCATGGGTACCAAAAATAAGTATACTAACCAAAAGTGGAGCCATGGCAATAATAATAAATCCGCTTGCCACGCCGTTCAAAACATCAATTGAATTAATAGTGTTCCCAATAACTGGGATGATAATCAATATAAACGGTATATATAGTAATGGAATAAATGCACTACCAAAGATAAGATTAAGATGAGTTCCATGAGCTCCCAATAATATTAACGGGATAGCAGCTGCGATAAGTGCAACAGGTTTAAACCATCCTGGCATAGCTTTTCTATCATCGATAACCCCTACAATAAAGGCAATTATAGTAGTCAACAAAATAGCTATGATTTTTATATTTGGTGTCAACAAATAAAGAGCAATTTCTGCTATCGCTATTCCAAGAAGTAATACTGGCCCTCCAGGTCGTGGAACTCGGGGCTTTTCAGGCTTATGATAATCTTCTACTACTTTACCCCTGGATAATAGAAAGAAGATTATTTTAGGTGTTGTAAATAATACTATAAAGAATGAAACAGTAGAGATAATTATTCCAAAAATCAGAAAACTAATATCTTCAAAACGCAGATCTAACATTTGATATTACTTTTGTATATTAAATTGGCTTTATATTAATACATAAGATTGTGCGTGTTTTTTATAAGTGGTCATTGCGAACAATAATTTAGTCAAATGGGTCCACAAACTTCATTCAAAATTTGTTTTATTA
>JAICSL010000267.1 GCA_025936955.1 Nitrososphaeraceae archaeon | reverse complement strand
ATCAAAATTAAAGATTTGTTAGAGAAGTGTTATATGATGGTTTTTCATTCGTTTTGAATTGTATCACATATCTGTTAAATTCTTTTTATATACGAATATCAAGACTTCTGGCTTTTGTTCTTTAATAAAGTCCACATCTATCCAATCCTTTGATAAGTACACTTTTCCTACATTACCCCTGTCTATATCGAATCCAGCACTAAATATAACTTCAATAAGCTCATTAAACGCTGCACTGTCTCTTTTTAAATCAGTTAGTAATTGAAATGCACCTGTGGTATTTAATTTTGCAGACATAATTGTAAGTAATGATTTGCATAATAATTTTTCATCTTCTGTAAGAACGAGAGCAAATTTCTGAGGTAAAACCATTATAAAATTATTAATGGAATTATCAGGAATACTTGGTAATAGTTTACGTATATCTCCCCAAAAAGCAGAGGCGTTCGGTGGATCCAAATCAATGAATCTAGATTTTGCCTGTAAGACATGCTCTTGATCTTTACCAATACCTATAAAATAATCTGCCCAATTATTTGAAGCAATTTTCTGTAACATTTGACCGTTTCTCATACCTATTTCTACATTAACTCTAAGGTACAAATTTTTTGCTTTCGCGATAGTTCTATTCAGATGCGTGGAAGGGTTGCCTTCATGAAAGAACTGGTAAACTAAATTCCATCTTTGTCTGAAAATATCAGGAAACTGTCGTTTATTGATCAAATCCTTGAAAATGTCAGTCTCAGCAAAATCTGAAAAGAAAGCATCAGTTCTGGAAACTGCTTCAAATTTTGGGAGGTATAATTCATCATATAGATTGCCAACCCTATCCCAAGCTCTGATAGGATCAGAGCCCATATAGGTTACAGCTAGATCAGCGAGCCATAAAATCTCTCCAAGCAGCTTAATTTTACCAGAGTCTTGTCCTTGATTGTCAAGTTGTTGTATAAGTTGGTTAACCATTTCCTGAGCAAGATTTTGTTTGAAGTATGGAAAATCAGTGTGCCATATCAATGCTTCAACAATAATACTTTCGGCAGATTGTCTGTCGACTTTTACATATTCTGGATGTGTTGTAGCAAATTCAATAGGAGGTAATAATGATGATTTGTATTCTCGAAAATAATTTTGAAATTCAATTTCATTCATAGTAAAATATGCATCATGAATTCTTGTTTTTTCGATTTCACTAATAGTTTTATTTACTTTGGGACCCTTAGGATTTCGTTCATTATCACTTTTAGATGATAAATATATTTGTGATGGATCATAATCATGCAATAAACCTGCTATAAGAATTAGTTCACAGTCTTTTGAATTAAATTTATATCCTCTAAATTCCTTTAATAACATGTGTAAACTCATATATGCTACTTCAAGACTATGATGAAAATTATGGTATTCGCTTGAACCTTCTCCAAGTCCTTGTTTAGCATAGGCATTTTTCAAAAATCGTATGAGAGAAGTAATCTTGTCAATTTTATTTGTAGAAAGTCCTTTCTGTGCTGCAATTTCAATTATAGCAGTAATCAAATCATTGTCTTTAATATTCGCAAGGTTTGCATTTGCATCCTCGATAATATGTTTATGTGAACCTGGAAAATGCCTTAATACCTCTCTGTAAATAATTCTAAGGGGCAAGCTTTTATTGAGATATATTCCAAGTGCTGTGATTTTCCATGGATACTGGATTCGTGACTTTTCACGTTCTATAATTTCATCTGAGGCCAGTACAAGTTTCCTATTAAGTTCTGTAATAATGGAGATCAATCCTATATAATCGAGTTTCAATAGTTCCTTACGTTCTACAAATCTAATGCGTTCTGTATTCATGACCAACCATTGGGGAATTTTTACCCTATATCGATAGCGCTTCGATAGTTTGCGTTTGGACGTCCTATCCGCTGAAAGCAATTCCCTACATGTAATTGCAGCATTTTGTCTACCCGAAGCGAAGGGCAAATCGATATCGCGTACAACTTCCAACATGATTTCTTTATTTGTGGTTTGGAGACCAAGTAGAATATGCCAGTATTTTCCTTTGTCAAGCCAACTGGGGACTTGTATTTCCTTATCCCAGAAATCTACTGGCCCATGAGGAACATAACCTAGTTCATATAGTTTAGATTCATGATTATATGATCGGTATTCATATTCGCCTATTAGCGGATCTAGCTGCCGGGCCAGATCCCTTGCCTCTTTAACCCGTTCGGAAGATCTAGTAAATTCACGATATGCCATTATTCCCCATATAGATCCTAATGAACTGAATAATGCAAATAAGCTGGACATAAGATCAAGGGAATGATGTAAAAGATAGTTGGGGGCGAGAGGAATCCCAAACCACCCGGTGGACAAGATGCCACTAAATGTTAATGTAATAAATAGCCATCGTGCAAGGTCATTATAATAAAGACTAAATGATTTACATTGTCTACATTTTACGTAGACATCCTGTTTACACTGATTGTTGTCATTTGTTTTGATATCAGGTTCAAACTTCATTGCTAATGTCTGCCCGTACCAAATTACGAATTGATAGACGATTATATATTGTCTGCATTTTTGATTAATGAGATGTATTTATAAAGTATGAAAGTATACAGAAATCGCATTAATGTAGTGATGATTATTCTATCGATTTACATAAAGCTGTAGTTTACCAAAATTATCCATATCCCTCTATAGGCGCCAAAACCAAAGAATAAGGATAGATTATTTAAGAATATATTGCGAGCGAACAATATAAACTGCCACATACTTAAAACTTCATTTAATGATCATTACTATATTCTGACTTAATTTTATAGTATACTCATTCAGTATTAATATTGAAATGTTCGACTTTCTATATACAAATCAGATAATAAAATTTATCATTATTAAGTAATAGATAAAAATATTTTATTTTACTTATAAGTGTAGAATCAACTATAGATTTAAGGATTATAAGATGTTTTTATGATCATCTCTTACACTTTCTTGTTGTTTGTCTTCTTGGATTCTTCCTCGATATCTGCAGTTCCTTTTTCATCAACAGTGAATCTAGCATCAGAATATGGATGATAAGGAGAATCTATCATCTTCGCAATCCT
>JAICSL010000234.1 GCA_025936955.1 Nitrososphaeraceae archaeon | reverse complement strand
TTTGAGCGCAGGTGTATCTAGTCTGATCAATAAACAATTGAGTATGTTAGCACCAAATGTACTGTTTGTCACTCCTGGCCAAATTAATTTTCGTGGTGGGCCTTCGCCGCCATCTACTATTGTTTTTAATTCTGAGGTAGTAAATAGAATAAAATCTGCCCCATTTGTTCAGGACGTCATTCCTACGTATCAGGGGCAGTTTGAGCTTAATGCTCAAGGAAACGTCTTGACCACTCCAGCGCTTGCAATGGACCCGTCAAAACTTCATTTGATTAGTCCTTCTTTGCAGTTGGTACCTGGATCATCAATACAAGAAAATAATCCGTCTAGTATGATTGTGGGAGATACTATAGCTAATCCCCCAGGAAAGGCCGGCTTTGTAATGGTTGGCCAGAATATTAAGGCAACATATTCTTTTGCCGACCCTGCGACAGGAAAGCTTCAGAGGCAGTCAAGGAGTTTTGTAATAAGTGCAATATTGCAGCCTTCAGGGAATAGTTACATAGATAGATCGGTTATAATCAATGTACCTACTGGCAACTCACTATTCAAAAAAGCAGGAAAATATGATCAAATGGCAGTGGTAGCTCTGTCCGGGGATCATGTTGATTCTGTACAACAGGAAATCACAAGTCTGTATGGAAGTAACAATATTGGAGTTACAACTCCCAAAGCTATACTTAAAACAATACAGGGGGCTCAGGGAGGAAATACTTCATTTCAAACAAGTATAGCATTTATTGCATTACTTGTAGGGGCTGTGGGAATTATAACTACCTTGTATACTTCTGTTAACGAGAGGATAAAAGAAATCGGAACTATGAAAGCTATTGGAGCGAAAAATAGACTAATCCTTACAATGTTCCTAAGTGAGGCCCTGCTAATCGGTATTTTAGGCTCATCATTAGGACTGGTTACAGGGATTGTAGGGGCATACATACTCACATCTGGTGCATCAGGGGGAAGTGGTGGAGGAGGACCACCGGGCTCTGAGGGTGGCGCAGTTCATTTTTCTCCTATCTTTCTTCCAAATGATCTTTTGGATGTCTGGATTCTGTCCCTTTCCTTAAGCTTAGCAGCAGGAGTGTACCCTGCTTGGAAAGCCTCGCGTCTCTCCCCGCTAGAAGCTCTACGAAGATAACTGTAAGCATGAGGCATAGAATTAGTATGATTAAAAAAAAGACAACTTCTATCACTCACCAATTAAAGGAAACATTATAAGAATATTATGATTCATGGTGTGAATATTTGAATCCCAGCTGCTCAGTAAATTAAAATCTTTTCTTCTAGACTGCTCACACATGATTTCTGTATAGTGAATTATAATTTTAAACAAATTGAATGATTATATTTATGAATCTTAAAACTAGTAACAACTCCAAGTGCCCTTATAAAGGATAACTAAAAAAAGCTTTCCGTATTAGACAGTTATTGAAAGCTATTACATTCCAATCATTGTATAACAAACGATATCAGATTTCATACCCAAATATGAAGAATATTATTGAAGAACGGGATTAACTCTGAATTGAAATCCACTAAATCTCCTTGATGTAAAGAGAACCAGAACTGATTTAATAGACTTAAGATACGCTGAAAGTAGTAAGAATCTAATACTACTTTATTTAATACTCATGGGCTATTCTATAATTTGATTTTTTCCCGAATCAATTGGATTTAACAGTTTTAAAACAACGCTTTGATTTCCGCTATATTTAAGAATAACATTGTATAAGTAGAAGACAAGATGCCCAAGTTCCTTGATGTTCACAGTCTGAAAGATCTTGACGAGGAAACCTTAAGAAAAACACAAAACCTTCCCAAAGACGAGTTCGGTGTAACCCATGATAATATACTTTATAATAAGGAAGAGGACAAGTTCTTTTGTCTTCTTGACGCTCCTAATAAAGAGGCAGTAGTCAAACATCATGACAAACATGGTTTTAAATGCGATTGGATTACAGAAGTAAAAACAACGGGATCCTAACAAAATTATTCAGTAGAACGAAATCTGGCTAACAAGACAATAGAAATGTAGGGATGCTAAAAAATACTTATCATGGGAGTAAATGAAACACAATTGCAGCCATATAATTAACAGTCTAATTGACCAACATGTAGACTTGTCGACAAACATTACGTGTCTGCCTACATCTAACTTGAACAAGGAAAAATTTTGAAATATAATTTTTTTGTCTAGCATTCGAGATTATAGAGATTTAAAAAAATTATTAATTGATAGGCTAATATCTCTATAGAAAGCATTGGTTAAATAAACTTTGTTCCTTATTATAGGTCATCCGAATTAAGGAAAGGACATTCTTAATAATAATAATGTACTTGTTATTTGTCAAGCAACTCTACAACAAATTTTAGATTATCAGCATTTCCCCTTTTGTTATCTATAGGAGTTTCCATTATAATAGGTGTATTCTTAATTGATTCATGATTGAGTAGGGCTCTGAATCCTTGTTTTCCTATCATCCCTAAACCGATATGTTCGTGACGATCACGGTTAGAATTTATCTTATCCTTCGAATCATTCAAATGTATGACCTTTAGATTCTTCAAACCTACTTCAGTACTAAATTTATCGAATGTTTCAGATACTGCATTTTCTGTTCTCAAATCATAACCAGCTGCAAATGCATGGCAAGTATCAAAGCATACACCAAACGAGCTCCCTTTATGACTAAGTTGATTAGGCAAAGAAGATTTCATCTTATCAAGAATTAATCCTATTTCATCGAACCTACTTCCAATACTGTTCTTTTTGTTAGCACTATTTTCAAGTATCAGGCATACAGTTTCCTCCTTTTTAGCATTCAAGGAATCATCCTTTTTCATACTTCTTTTTGCGACTGATGATGGTTCTCTATAATTTTTCAATGCAGTTTCACACGCCTTTACCAATTGATTTATTCCATTCTCTTTACCTTTCCCGCCATGACTCCCCAAATGTAATATGACATTGGGAATTCCAAGAGCGGTTGATCTTCTTAACTCTTCTATTAGAGTATCGGTTGACTTCTGATGCAACATATCTAGCGCAGAAGAAAGGTTAGGTAAGTAAGGCATATGGACAAAGACTGATTTTGTATTTATATTGCTGTCATTTAATTTAGTCCTAAAATTTTCTATATCTCGTTCCTCTAGAGGTTTAGCAGCCCATGCTCTTGGATTCCTGCTAAATATTTGAAATGCATTGCACCGAATTTTCAATATGTTATCTACGGAATTTGAGATTCCTCCAGAAATTGAAACATGAAAGCCTATTTCCATATTCATAAAAAGTCCTGTAACGAATTACTTTCACCATTCAAATAAATGTATTATCATATTAGCTATTATATATTGACAAGAGAACAGAGGAATAAGGAAGTCCTAGTAGTAAACTGAGGTTTAGGGTTGACTAACAGTCTATTTTTTCATTTATAAAATCGGATTATCTTCTGACAGAATTAACCTATCTCCAGCATCCCGTTTCACCTCATCTATAGTTGGTTTATGAACAATACTACGTTGATGTATAT
>JAICSL010000204.1 GCA_025936955.1 Nitrososphaeraceae archaeon | reverse complement strand
GCTTTAGTAGGTTATTTTACTGGTCTTCTTGCTACATATGAGACGCATAGAATAGTTGTGATATCATTTAGCGGCGTTATCGCCACAACCGGATTTGTCTTGTCTTTGTTATGGTGGTATGCTACACATAATCGAAAGTTGGTGGATCATGATATGGACGAGCATCTGATTAAGTATTATCTTAGGAGGACTTATGTATCTCCACTAATCTTCCTTACTTCGATTGGAATTTCGTTTATCAATGTCCAAGCCGCTCAATATTTCTGGGGTATGATATTTCCTGCCAATATTATAATATACATGAAGCATATCCCACGCCTTCGTAGACTGTAGACTAGTATTTGTCTATGGAGATTTGTTATTAATTATGACTCCGCCTAAATTTTTAGGATGATTAATACTTATATTCTATAATCTTTATGCAAGATATTTCTAAGTCTATATATGAAAATTGCTTGAATATATTTGGAAATTTTTTTTGGGTGCTAACATAATTACAGCATACGTGTATATCACATTGATATTGTCTCTTTGTCCTTGTAAGTTTCATTAGTTAGTTGGTCGATTACTTTTAGCAACTCGGTTAAATTGCGCATTAATTCACGCCATGAATTTTCACCCAACTTTTGCTTTACCTTGCACTGAATTTCACTCCACATAAGAATAGTTTTGGACACTGCAATGTGTCCTTTTTGAGTAGCAGTCACAATTCTAGTTCGGTGATCTTTTCCCTGTGAGATTTTGATAAATCCATCTCTTTCTAGGATAGATAGATTTCTAGTAATGGTGGTTCTATCCATACCGAGCTTACTCGCAAGGTCCGTAATCTGTATAGAATCAATCTCGCACAATATTTGCAATACACCAAACTGTGTTGATAGCAATCCACTTGATTTGAATGCATTATCATAGAGTAGCGTTATTGCTCTAGCTGCTTTGCGCAACTCACCACAGGTACATATATCTGCAGACGACTTTCCCTGTTGTAGTACTACATCAGTATTTTGCTTCTTCAACTGAAACTACATTGATATATAAACATATGACAAATAAAAGCGTATGTGATTATAAGAAAATCAAAATAAATAAAGTATATTATTATTTATACAATCTGCTTTGTTGCATGATTCGAAAAATAGTTAAGACATACTTCATTCATATCAAAATCATTGATATTATGACTATTTGTGTCATCTTCCTGCCTCTAAAACGTCAATAAAAAACGATTTACTGAATCATGCAACAAAAAAATACAAGCTTATATTTTTTCCTTATTGATATTGGGTTAGATTAATGAGTGTAGTCACACTTATATGCGTGTATATACACCCATTATGAATAGATGTCTTCTTTAGCTTCTGTTAATATCAACCGTCATGCATGGTTTACTCTTGGAATACTTAGCAGCACATTATTGGTAGTATTTTTTTCAGAAACCATGCTATTGCCAGCCATTCCAGAAATCATGAGAGATTTTAGCATATCCTATGGAACAGCTGCGTGGATATTTAGCTCATATCTGATTGTTGCAGCCGTAATGACTCCAATAGCCGGTAAAATGTCTGACCTATATGGTAAAAAGAAAGTATTACTTGTACTATTGACTATATATGTGGCAGGAATAACTGCTGGAGCATTTTCAAATAGCATATCATTTCTATTAGCAAGCAGAATTATCCAAGGTGTAGGCCTTGCAGCTGTGCCGGCTGCATTCAGTCTTCTTAGGGATACATTTCCACCAGAAAAACTTGCTATAGCTGTAGGAGTGTTTGGCTCTGCATACTCTGCAGGCTCTGTTGTTGGCCTATTGGCTGGGGCTACTATTATCCAGATGTTTGGCTGGCATTCTACTTTCTTATCTATAATTCCATTTGCAGCCACCGTGACCATCATAGTAGCAAGATTTGTAAAAGAAAACAAAAGGCAATTAATAACTGATTCTGTTATAAGAAACCAAGAAAGATCTGAGGAACAAGAACAAGAACAAGAACAAAAACTACCTCAGCACCATTTATCTCCCTCTTTAGACATAAAAGGCGCTTTGGTACTTTCTATAACAATAATTTCATTTCTAGTTGGGTTGACTCTTTTACAGAGTGGAATAAACTCTAATACTTTGCCAAAGGTGGGAATTGCATTCCTAGTTTCAACCATTTCATTGAGTGTCTTTGTCTTCATTGAGAGAAGGGTTATATCTCCATTGGTTGACATGAGATTGCTAAAAGACAAGACTCTCATGCCTTCATACATAATAGCTACTGCCACCGGAATTACAATGTTCATGGCATACCCAGCTATTGTACAGCTAGTTAGAAACCCCATACCGCTAGGATTTGGAGGCAGTGCTGTAGATGCAGCAAATGTCCAGCTACCTTTCATGATTATATTTTTGGTTTTTTCAAGCATCACACCTATTATCATTAATCGTATAGGAAAACTAAATCCAATCATCATTGGTGCCCTAATCAGTCTAATTGGATCAGTTGGATTATTAGTGTTTCATTCTACAAAACCTGTAGTATCTACTAATCTAGCTATAATTGCAGCGGGCTTATCATTGACAATCGCCGCAACGTGGAATATCATTGTGTCATCATCACCTAAAGCTTTCGTCGGAATATCAGTAGGTGTCGGCGCTCTATTGCTGTTTATAGGAATGTCAATCGGCCCGGCACTAACTGGAGTATATATGGAAAATCATCAGACCATTAAGGGGGTTCAAGGGTCGTATCCTTCTTTAGGGTCATATGATCTAGTATATCTTACATCAGCTTTCCTTTCAAGCATTACACTTGGGTTTGCATTAATACTAAGAAGAAGAGCAGTGCAAAAGACAATAGAAATTTAGTGGATTAATTAGCGGGTTCTACTTTAGTGACCGATACCAATATCATCCCACTCGGTCCATTGCATTTCTGCATGTTTTTTTAGTTCTATCCATACACATAATTAAAAATGCAGCCTTCCTCTCAGCATCAAAGCAATCATAACTTTCAAAATCTATACTTTCGCTTTATGTATGTGATTAAATCTTCTGAAACCAAAAAAATATCTTGATAGATCTAAAACCTTTCTTGATCATACTCAAATACCTGGAAAAGGATCATCCAAAACCGTAACGATTGAGAAAGAGACTCGGTTAAGAGTTATGTAAGAACATGAAATGCTTTCTTCCTCTAAACTAATACTGCTTGTTTTGTCTGCATGTATTTTGTTATAACCGTATGTCCAGTCATATACGGCTTTACCAATATTTTGTTCGTTTAACAAATGTAATTGCCAGTCCAACACCAAATGTTACAGGTCTTGGATGATCTATCGCTATATTCATGATTTTGTCTTTTATTGACTTTATCAGATTGGTAGAGCAATCCTAGAGGCAAATGCCAACTGGATATGGTTCTGCATTCCTGTCGCTGTTCCAATAACAAATGTGATTGCTAATCCTATTCCGAACGTTACAGTCTTGGATGTGCTGTTATAATATTCATGATTTTGGTTTTAATTAACATTTATAATCAAATAATTAGAAATTTACAACTATAAAAGGACAATGATCGAGGACCATGTCAAGTTGTCGTTGGATATTCATGATATAAGACTATAAGTCGTCAGATGATAAAAGTTAAAAAAAGGGTGGGTTTTTTGTTTGTCTAACTTAGCAATATCTGCAGCGGACCATTGCAAGCGCTTCCTGATGATCTACCCTCCCTATTGCCATATAGATGGCAAATGTAACTGCTAATCCTATTCCAAACAATGCAAGTTTTGGATGACCTATAATTATAATCATGGTTTTGCTTTTTATTGACATAATTGTAAATATGATTACAAGAATCCGAGTATAAAAGGATTCATCTTCGTAAAAATAACATAAATAGATATGCCTTACCATTGTGATATGCTCTAATTAATAATCAACAAAACTTTGTCTCATCATCCATGAGAGCATACAAAAGTATTGGTATTGGTATTGTCATTTACCTTGATAAATCTCGTCGGTTCGCTATGAATTTGAAAATTTTTTCATTTGGATATAAAGCCTCAGATTTTTGATATTTGAAATAACACTTGCTCATCATTCCAAGCAATATAGTTGTTTATCCTCTCCTGAAGGTAAATAATCCATATATCCATTCCAATTTCTGATTATTTTATTATTATTATATATAATACTATACTCTATGTGGGAAAATGGGCT
>JAICSL010000173.1 GCA_025936955.1 Nitrososphaeraceae archaeon | reverse complement strand
TCTCTTTTAATTCGGTATCCCAGTTGTTAATGATATCAAAACCAAGCAAGATTTCTCCTCTTCTAACTAGGGATTTGTTGTAGACCGGCCAGTTCATACGATTTGTTGGTATATATTAGCTACAAGTATTTGGAAAGATGGAATCATGCAACAAAGCAATTAAGCAGTACCAATCCAATCTACAATAAGTAATAAAATAATAAAACCATATATTCAACAATCCCCAAGAATACCTGATGGATTCGAATCCCACTCCCCGCGCTTCAAACGGGGATTCTTCATATAGTCTTAAATATAAAAAATGAAAAATTGCAATAGTTGAATCTCCATAATAACTCTAAAAGCTTATCATATAGGAACAAAAACGAAAAACATCCTAACGATTTAGAGAAAAAAATAGGATCAATTACAAAATCACTCTCAAAACCTTATTTTAATAAAATATTGAAGAAACTTTTGGATACAAATCCACATAACGCTATAACAATCTATGATTATATTATTGCCGAACAAACAGAATTAAACATTCAAGATTCAACAAAAGAGGCTAGATAAAGGTTCTTGTTTGGCTTTCAAACTTTCATGAAAATAAATCTTTTAATGAGATGACAAAACAAGAGATATACTTGCATATCTAAATAATCTGCGAAAATCATCATTAGAAGATCCATCCAATAGAGGGATTGGAACATACAATGGCAGGCAAATGATATTGTTAAAGTTCTTCAAATGGCTCTACTCGCCTGATGATGATTATAGAAAAAGATTAACTCCCAGTTGTATGCGAGGTGTAAGAAAACTTCCAAGGAAAGAAAAAACATCATACAAACCTTCTAATATATGGGAAGCAAGGGAGCATGTAGTTTTTTTGAAATACTGTCCCTATAAAAGAGACAGATGTTATCACACACTAGCCAATGATATGTCTGCACGACCTCATGAAATACTGAATCTAAAAGTCAAGGACATAAAATTTAGTGTTACTGATGAAAGTATTCATTATGCGGAAGTAAGAATCACACAAGGAAAGACTGGACCTAGAACTGTTCCCCTAATTGATTCATTACCCTATCTCAAGGAATGGCTAGAAGAGCATCCCATGGGCCAACTTCCGGATTCTTATATATTTATCTCACTCGGAAACAATCATGGTTTCAAATTAACATTAGATGGCCTTTCTAGCCATTATGATTATTATAAAACAAAATATTTCCCTAGGTTACTTGACGATACAACTGTTTCTGAATATGATAAATCATTGATAAGAAATATGTTGACCAAACCATGGAATTTATACGTTTATCGTCATAGCGCTCTAACTGAAAAAAGTCAGATATTATCTGAATCTGTTCTTAAGGATCATGCAGGATGGACTATGTCAAGTAAAATGACTCATTTATGTACATTTAAGTGGAGAATCGACAAAAATTTTATTGCAAAAAAGAGGAGTAATTAGAAAAAATGATACTGGTGAAGCCATTGTTCTAAAATCAAAACCATGTCCAAATTGCCATGAGCCGAACAAACCTTGATTCTCAATTTTGTAGTAAATGCAGAATTGTATTATCATTAGAATCATATAATGATGTTTTGAGACGGCAGAAAGAGAAGGATGCAGAAATTAAGCAATTAGCAGAGAGTCAATCAAACGAAATAAAAAAGATAAGAGAAGATATGGAAAATAAGATTCAACAAATTCTATTGAAAATCGACATTGAGAAAACGCATTGAGCAAGATATTACTTGTGGTGGATATACAAAAATTGACTTAATACTAGTTCTAGAATATGCTCTTTATATGCTAGTTGCATATTCGATACATACCAAGGGCATTTGAAGTGGGAAATCGTTGAATTTCTTTTTGTTTGTTCTATCAATTTTTTATTTATGATTGTTATATCAACGCCATTATGACTTGAATATGTCGATTGGTATCGTTTTTAATTACACTCTTAACGACCTGTAAAGCTGAATATATTGCGGAGGGAATCAATTCTTGTATATGTAATTCAATTTATCAAACTGTGTATATGATGTGTCTGCCAAGCAAAGAGAACATCGAAAAGCGACCTAGCTTAGAGGAAGAGGATATAAATTAGAAAACTATGTCCTCCTTTCTCAATTCTATAGGACACATATATTATTAAGTAATTTGTCTATATGCATGTTATTTAAGAGGAGCAGGCGCCGGTCCTGCCGGCCCACCATCTGCGTTCGAATATTGGAACTGAACTGGAACCGTTCTACTCCCATCTGTTAGCGGGACTTCCTTCATTATTGCCGAAAGATTTCCATTAGCAAATATGCCTACTTCCTCCATGGGAATATCTCCAATTTCCCCACCCACAGGGTTCCCGAAAGGACCTGGAGGGATGTGATTTGATTCAGTACTGTCACAATACCACCCTAGAACAGTATCAGGCATTCCTCGGTTGGAGTCCTCTACATCTGGATTAGTTCTGGCTTCACAGAGTTCATGATAGAAGGTAGCTACCATGTTTTTCCATGGCGTATCAAACGCTACAATACCATTCGTTTCTCCATTTAAGATTTCGGAAAAAACCCCTACCGCATAATATATAGTGACCGAAGGATTTTCTTGAACATGAATTGAGCCATGATATCCACCTAGCCCCATACTTGAATCATCTCGTGAAGGCTGTTGTCTGGGGCCACCGTTGAGCATCGTTCCGCTAGGAAGCATAAAATTGAAAACAGTATTATTGAAATCCTGACCATTTAGCTTTCCTTGAGAGAAGAGATTGTTAACTAGACGTTCTACATCATCTTGAAAGAATCTCTCTGGAAAGTCACCAGACAGTAACTGAGAACCTCTAAAAACGCTTGTGATATTGTCAAGTCCTGGAAAATACTGGAGGAGCACATTGTTAAGATTCTTATCTGACATGGCCGCTGCTAATGCAGAGTCGATTGAATTCTTATCATCTTGATTCCAAGAGTCAGATTTCCCAATGTAGAAATTCATGAATCTAAGGTCAGAGATTGTCTTTCCGCCATGAAATGTGAGGTTATTTTGTTTGGGAAGTCGTGGAAAGCCTGATACTAATTGTGCTGTACCAGCCGAGGATATCATACGCCTTGTCTCCTCAACTCCAGTAGCCTTAAATGGGGTTCTAACTACATTTATTTTTTTGTACAAGTTAGCCGATTTAGATAATCTGTCGCTTTTTTCAGACATTATTGCGAATACTTTCCTATACTATAAAAAACTTTATTTCAATACCTTTTGAGAATTAAAGACATAATTCTAATCAACCTACTTCGATCAAATTATCACTGGCAAAATAAAAGAAATTGCTTTTACAAGCGGAGACGAAATTATGCATGTCCAGCATACAATACATATGCAATTGTCCGATGACGAATACACTCGTAATAAGGCTTTTAAGAAAGGACTACAATCCATATAGTATAATTAGATTCAAAGAGTGTGTTCAGACATACTATTTCTTTTGGCATTGAAAGGTTGCAAACTTCCAGCAGAGGAAGACAGATTTTGCCGCCTTCTTGATTCCATTTGATAAAATAGCAATGAAAAATCATATAATAAACATGGTATCAATTGTGAATGGGTTACAGAAGTAAAAAACGACTTCTTAATTAGACATCAATTTCATATCAACATTAATAACTATATAATTGATAGTAAGTTTCATTGTTTATAACTTGCTCTTTATCATGGGCATGGTTGGCTGCTTTGGATGCAAGGATAGATGGTAAATACGAATGGTTGTGTGTGAGAAAGTAAAGTGCCATTTTGATGATACAATAACTGTAATGTCGCATTAGTAATACCACTAAAACGTGCAGTGTACTCCTCTAGAAGATTATCTTTAGTTGATACCATCATTGATTGTCCAGGATTCAAATCATATATTTTAAATCTCATTATATTACAAAATCCTGTTTTGACAATATCAATGTGATTATCAAATCTAGCACTTAAAGGTCCATTACATCCTATCAATGCAATTTGTATCTTTTTAGACGAGTTGTTAAGTATCGTGGAATTTATTGTAAATGTGTTATGTGCCATTGGCTTTATTGGATCAGTATAACTCTTAACAAATACTATGCCTCTGCCATTAATACTACCGGTTGATGAAGTACTAGTGGCAACGAAAGCATATGCATGGTTGGTTCCAATAATTATTAGAGGAAAAAAACCAAACAATGATAATACTACAACCATATTCATCAAAAGACCTTTTTGGAACAATTTCTTATTTAATTCGGGTTTATTGAAAGGTCCTATCATGATACTAAAGATATAGTACTTGGTTGGCTATCAAATTTGCTACTTGTCGTTCTAAAAATAAGCTCTGGGATACAGCTGCAAATGTTGATGTGATTCTGGTATTGTACCTACTATTATGTAAATTGCAAATGAAACTGCAAGGCTAATATAAAATATAATTAGTTGTGCTTTGTTTCATGATTCTTCATTTCTAAATACATTTAGCTAGCATCTATCAACAAATTTTATGAACTAGCCTGTCGTCTACAACCAATCTTTAGTTAGAAGAGGCGATGAAATATTGCTAGCCTTTGATGTGATTAACAACTGGGATACAGAGCTAAAAGAGATGAATAAAGACAAAGTTGGTCAGCCATTTCATTATCCAAATACATTTCTTCTCTTACTTGGTTATGCCAAAGTATATTTTCACTTACTATATAGA
>JAICSL010000246.1 GCA_025936955.1 Nitrososphaeraceae archaeon | reverse complement strand
TGATTCTACCAACGCTATAAGTCCACATATTGATGAATATTTTATAGGCCAAATAGATGAAGTAAGGATATGGAAAAGTTATTTAGATCAATCTGTATTAGACAATACATATGCTACGCGGTTGAATGGTAATGAATTAGGATTATTAGCCTATTATCCGTTCGACACTTATGTTCAATTTCAAGGTCAGCCCTACCTGAACTTTAGCTTGAGTGATATGGTAGATGATTCCAATTATGTGGCGCCCGCTGCTGACTCAGTCAATATCACCGAAACTGATGAAGCAGCTCCTATTAAAAATCAGGGGCCTGTTGCCAATCTGAATTTCAACTATGTTGTTAATAATAATTCTCTTATCATTAATTTGCTGGAGCCGCCTCAAGTCCTTGACAAGACAATTGTTACCTTCAAAGTGAAGAATGCTCAGGATCAGAATGGGAATACTATGCAATCACCGGTGATCTGGACGGCTTATATAGATCAGAATCCTTTAAAATGGGGAGATAATGAATTAAATCTTACCATGCCGTTGGATACATCCATTCAATTTACTTCTTATATTAACAACAGTAGTGGCAGCAACCAAAACTTCAGAATTGATAATCTGCCGGGCTGGTTAACCGCTTCTCCATCCAACGGAACGATAAGCCCTGAAGGAAAGCAACTAATCACTTTCACTGTTAACCAGGGCCTAAATGTAGGATCTTATAATGACATTGCAGAGATGATCAATGCAAATAATGAAACGCAAGGTTTATCTATCAATTTGACTGTAAAAGGTCAAACTCCGGACTGGAAGGTAAATCCTGCCGATTTCAAGTATAATATGACAGTGTTTGGAAAGATCAGAGAAGATGGCATCTTCTCCACCAATGCCGGTGATATTCTTGCAGCATTTGACAATGGCAAATGTGTCGGCCTCGCTTATAATACTTATTCTCCGGTTACGGATCTGTGGTATGCATTACTAACTATATATAGCGATTCTATACGTTATAACAATCTCGAATTCCGGATATGGGATGCGGGAAATGGTAAGATATACCAGGGAATACCTTCTATACCTGTATCGTTTGTGAGCGACACCGTAATGGGTACACCGCTAAATCCTGTAATATTTGACGGTAAAGAAATACAGTTTAAAAATATTCAACTAAACCAGGGATGGAACTGGATATCGTTTAATCTTTTCAATTCCAATTTGAGTAGCACAAGTGCCACTTTGCAGAATGGTTCCTGGCAAACTGGTGATATTGTAAAGAACAATGATATCGGTTTTGACCAGTATTCGCTTTCATCCGGATGGGTGGGATATCTGAACGGATTCAATAACACGGCCATGTTTATGCTTCAGACTGCTAATGCTCAGTCTTTAAGTATTAGCGGTACGCCGGTAGATGTTACTAAGACCGGAATCATGCTCAAAGGCAATCGCTGGAATTATATCAGTTATCTGCCACAAAGGAATATGACTGTAAAAGGAGCGTTGGCGGGATATGAAGCTTCAGATGGAGACATTATCAAATCGCAGACCGGCTTCGATATATATGCTGCTCCAAACGGATGGGTAGGAAATCTTACTTACCTGGAACCAGGAAAAGGATACATGTTGTATCGAAGTGCTTCCACAGATACTACATTCTATTATCCAAACCTGCCAGGCATACTAAGAGTTGCAATAGAAGGAAGAAATGGAGGTAATGACTTGATCAATAATACTATAGATTTCTATAATCTTAATCCTGATCAGCTGCCCGTAGCAGGTAATTTCCGCTTCGCACATAATATGACGATGGTAGCAATTACAGGCAAAGAATTCAATTTGTTGCCAGGTGACAAAGTACTGGCTTACTCAGGAATTGAGATTATCGGCAAAGCAAAAGCTATATCTAACCCTGCTAGCAAAGGAACTTCATTCTTTTTAAATACAACAGCCGATGATAGTGGTCCAATCACTTTTAAGATTGTCCGTAATGGAGAAGTGAAAGCAGTGTCAAGCAATATATTAAACTATTCACCTGACCATCAAATAGGAACAATAGACAGGCCTTATATTCTTCACTTCAAACCAATTATTAATAATGTAAGCATATTCCCGAATCCATTTAGTGAAAGCGTCAATATTTATGCAAAGTTGAATAACACTACATCATTAACCCATACGATTCAAATATCCGTTTATGATGCAAAGGGAATACTTGTTTATCAAAGTATGCCAATTACTGCCAGCGGATCAGTTTATGAAACAAGCTGGAATGGTAAAGAAAACAATGGCTCTCCTTGTTCTTCTGGAATTTATTTTATTAATATAAATATTGACGGTATATCAAATACAAGCAAAGTATTCAAACATTAATGATTAAAGACATCTTTAAAAAAAATTCGATGAAACTGTTCAAAAATATATATGGCTACATACTTCTTTTATTGATAGTGACAATCAATACATCATCCTGTAAAAAAAGTAATTCGCAGCCAACTGTATCACCGCCCTCATGGAGCGTCGACACGTCAGGAAAATATCCAGCGACAATGACTGCTGTATTGGAGGCACCTCCTAATATGGAAGCATCTGTTGCAGATGCCGATAAGCTAGGGGCTTTCGTTGGAAACGAATGCCGAGGCCTCGGAGAGATTGTGACCGTAAATAACAAAAAAATATTTTTTGTAATGATAAGAGGTACGGCGGCAGAACAAAGTATGATTAGTTTTCAGTATTACCAATCGTTAAATTCACATCTGTTTAAAACAAATGCATTATTGAACTTTACAGTAGATGGCAATTATGGTACCGTGGATAATCCTGAAGTATTAGATCTAATTGCTGCAAATTGAACATTTGAGGTTTAAATAATCATCAGAAAATTAATATCTTTCTTTCCGGATATCTGAAGAGTACTTCTTAACCTTTCTAATGATGCTCTCTATACAGTAGAATAATGCTTTCAGGACCCTTAGAAGTTATGTTGTTGCTGCAGCTCATAATTTTCACAGCAGATATCTGTCTTTCTCGGAGTCCATTTTATTAAACCCAACAGAAAATTAAATAAAAATCCCACTTATTGTTTGTTTACTGCTGGCATTACATCAGATTCACGCTTTTTTCACAACAATTAACCGTTAAAGAAAAGCTGGAAAAAGAAAAAGAGAAAACGATTGTCAATTTGATGGGAATACAATTTGTCCTTAGAGGTTAAGTGGATTGGAAAGGAAAATCGCCTCTGTCTGAAAAATATTATTAATATTGTCGATATTTTTGTCCAAACCCTTCATATCATCGCTTATCTTCCTATCTAATATTTTTGCATAATGTTCTGTTGTTTTAATATTTCGATGCCCAAGCATTTTAGAAACCGTTTCGATAGGAACGCCGTTACTTAGT
>JAICSL010000023.1 GCA_025936955.1 Nitrososphaeraceae archaeon | reverse complement strand
TAGTATAAGACAATATTACTTTGTCATATCGGTATCTAATGATGGAAGCTCTTTTAGCAATGTATACTCAGGTAAGAGTGTAAGGACTTCAGGTTACCAAACATATACTTTACCTTCTGATACTAATGCAAGATATGTAAGAATTACAGTAAATGGAAACACAATGAACAGTTGGGCAAGCATATATGAGCTTCGTGTTAACGGATATCAGACTATTACAACACCACCTCCAAGTAACCTCTATGACGATTTCCAAAGTGGTACATACACAATATCAAATGGTCAAACATCACCCAATGGAAAATGGTTAGATATTTACAATGGCCTAGGTGCTGCAGGAGTTAAAGACGATGGTACAGGTACTGGTAATAAAGTATTTTACATGTACCCTGCAACATCGACCTCACTATCAGACACAGAAGCGAGTTTGAAAACTTCAACACAAACTTGGTCTAACTTTGATATGAGTATAGATGTAAAGACAGTCAAACAGCTGAGACAAAATGACCCACCGAATGACTGGGAAGCAGCTTGGGTGTTTTTTAGATATACAGATACTTATCATTTTTATGCCTTTTTAGTGAGACCGGATGGTATTGAGCTTGAGAAAAAAGACTGTAATAGCTGTACTGACTCTGTACAAGGCCAGAAATATTTGGTTACCGAATCCAGTCCTGCTGTCAATCTCAAAGTAGGTTCATGGTCAAACTGGAAGATATCATCTATTGGTAATCATATTGTAATAACAGTAGATGGAATCAAGGTTGTAGATTACGTAGATCAGTCTATGTCGCCACAACTATCGAGCGGTTCTGTAGCAATGTATAGTGAAGATGCATCTGCACAATATGACAATGTGTATGTTACACCAAGGTGATATATGAACTAGGCATATAGCATTGTATTGTAACTATTTGATAATTTATCTTTTTTTGATGAATTATCAGACCAATCTATGTTATGCGGTTTGTTTCACATGGATCTAGAAAATCTGCTTTGTTGCAGAATTTATTTTTTATTTTTTGAACTATTCAGCAACGTTTAACCAGTTAATATGGTACTAGATCTCTATTCTTCTATTATGATGGATATTCAAGCCTGAAAAGCGAAGTTGGTAATTATGCAACACTGCCTCTAAAATCATTTAATTCTCTCTTTTGTTTTGAGTAAATCAAAAGTCTTTAGGAGTAGACTCACAAGATCCGTCTATGTCAATGTTTATGATTAAATAAATGAAGAAAGACTTGTTCCAAATATCAGTATTTTCTTAATCCATTATGCAAATGATATCCTATCTTCCCGTGAAATGCATGATGTAGGTTTAGTAATGTTACTCATTACGGTTAATTCAGCTGAAGGATCTGTAATGAGTATAGGATATTTTTATATAAGGAATTAGATTATAAGTTATGAGAAGATTGATAAAACAGCATGACATTTAAAAGTGTTTTTGTCCATGTTTTTGATGTACTTTCTGTATTCGGCAGGATTAATGGAAAAAAACTATTCACTATTATTACTACTTTGCTAGTGATAGTCGCTTGTTATACGGTTGGTCACACGTTACCAGCTTTTGCTACTCCAAATATATCGGCAACGTGCGGACCAACACAAGCATTGAGCCATTCTATAGCCATTAGCCTAAGTGGATTTTTGCCTAACACTTTTCTTCATTATAAATATATACAACCGGATAACGTGGCAGCATATGGAGGGTTCTCTGCTGGAATATCTGGTGAAAATATCGTAGCCATTGATGTTGGCCCTCTTATAGGATTATACAGAATCTATATTTATCCAGATATCAATAATATCGCTCAACTTGCATACTCTTCAAATATTACATTACCCTGCAAGGATATGCACTTTACAATTGAATACTATAAGAGCCACCCTCAAATACTGCACTATTTGCTAGGAATTCGATCTATATACAAGGAGATAAAGATTGGAAATTATCTAGTTGGGTCATCTAGAAACGCCTTAAACATATTCAATTTATCCCATTCAGATCTAATAACAGATCAACTAGCAGCACAAACATTGGCAGCAGAACTGAATTCAGCTAGTGGAGGGGCAGATAGCTGCATTAAGGGAGCGATGCTTTCTGCAAACGCTCTTCTAAAAGGTCAAAATAATAACAGTCAGGCGAATTTCCCTAAGACAACTATTAACGAAGATATCCAAATGCGTTCCCTTAAGGATAAGTTAGAGGCGTATAACCGACTGGGGTGTGGATAAAGATATTTTGATCAATCGTTGCAAAAAGGATAGGTGGCGCATAAATAGTATACAACAGATCAAAAAGACGATGGAAAGTGATTTTACAGTAGGAAACAAATAGAACAAATAGAATCTTTATGAAGACATATCATTTAATAATGGCACAAATGTAGAAAATAAAGAAAAATTGACAGAGGGAAGTCATATTATACTTTTTCGCCCACAGCATCCTTACTCTAACTTCTTTACGCTTGCTAGGTGCGAACCTACTCTAGAAAAAGGAAATAATCTTGTGCATAGAGCATTTACTACCGTTGCGTCAAGAAGTTCAATATATTTATGTCTATTTTCAATATGCCTTGTTTTTTTCTCTTTCTTAATGACACATTCTGTTAATGCCGTTTCTACGGAGGCTGCAGTCAACGTTTCATTGCCAAGGATTAAGGATTTCCATTTGAAGGTGGATTTAGTCAATAGTGAACTTAAATTTCCATCCAGCATGGCTTTTTTAGGCCCAAATGACATTTTGGTTTTAGAAAAGAATGAAGGCACAGTAAAAAGATTAGTCGATGGCAAATTATTACCTCAACCTCTTCTCAAGGTACCTGTCGCAAACCTCGGCGAAAGAGGAATGCTAGGGATAGCAGTTGCAAAAAATGAAACTGGATTTACACGGATCTTCTTGTACTATACTAAGTCAGGTGGAGGAGTAACTGGTGATGATTGGATGGGTAGGGATCCTTGTTGCAACGTTCTATACAGGTACGATCTTTTAGATAATAAACTAATAAACCCAAAACTTCTATTGTCAACCCCAGCCGATTTTGGTAGCCTCCACAATGGGGGAAGGATAGTTATAGGTCCAGATCGATATTTGTATATAGGAGTAGGAGATATCGGAGGTCATGATAGCCTAACTCAGAATTTTCGTAATTCAACACAAACTGTTGGTAGTGTTATTTATAGAATATCCCAAGATGGTGCGCCTGTGGGAGGTATATTGAATAGCACAGGAACAGGTCCGATAAATAAATTTTATGCTTATGGAATAAGAAACACATTTGGTATGGATTTTGATCCTCTGACCAAAAAACTTTGGGACACCGAAAACGGTCCAAGATTTGGTGATGAAATAAATCTGGTCGAACCAGGTTTTAATAGCGGATGGAAACAAATACAAGGGCTCTGGAAACCGATTGGACCAAAAGGTTATGAAGTACAAGGGCCGTTTGTAGGAAATCCTAGTAATAGTAGTTTGGTAGATTTTGATGGCAAAGGAAAATATAGATCTCCAGAACTTATCTGGAATACTACTGTTGGCCCGACAGCACTGAGGTTCCTAAACTCTTCAAAGTTAGGAATAGATTATGAAAATGAAATGTTTGTAGGTGATGTAAATAACGGTAATCTATACCATTTCAAACTAAATGACAACAGAACAGAATTATCATTGAAAGGCTTACGTGATAATGTTATATTCAATCCGGAAGAGAATTATGATTTTCTTTTTGGAATAAATTTTGGTAGGGGCATCACTGATTTGCAAGTAGGACCCGATGGTTACCTATATGTTCTTACTATCGCTGACTGGGTCAAACAAGAAGGCAAATCAGAGGTTGGAGGTCGGATATATGTCATAAAAAATCAATAAAACTTAGATGACTAACAGTAATCCTTGAGTACAATCGAAACCACAATATTCATACGTGCAATATAAGTAAAGTAATGCGGTAAAATTATGTAATCCTTTCTCATGGAGTATTTTTAATCTCTAATAATGGAATATAAAATATAGATGATTCTTCTTCTGTCGCCTACTTTTTTTACCATTAATAAATTGTATTATTTCTGCCTACATTATTTATACCGTCTAACTTTACAGGATAAGTGACATTATTGAAATTATTATTTTCAAACAGGTTATTTTTGGGTTTATTGTCAGAAATATAAAATCCAAAAGTGTTATTTGTTATTGTATTATTATTAATATAATTGCCTAAAGAATATTGTGCTATCTGAATACCTATATGAGTCGATTTTACCAAGTTGTCACTTACTTTAGTATTTGCAGAATCAAAGATATAAATGCCATTTCTCAAGTTATCATAGTATTTGTTATTTTGTATTGTAATAAATCCAGCAGAATCAGAGTAAAACGCATCCCACATGTCATGTATAGTATTTTTTATTATTCGACTACCATTTTCGACATCTATATACGAAAGACCACTTTTTGAGGAATTCAATCCAAATCCAAGAAATGATACTTCTGAGTTCGAAATATTAGCAATTCCCTTATTGACCATTATATATGGTCTAGGAACTGAGCCATTTACATTTTGTCTAATCACATTATTAGAAAAGGGATCCCATGAAGTTATTTTGACACCGTCTATTATTGCCAAGCCAGAAACTGAAATGAAATTTGGTTCATTCTCCTTTAATATCTTGTTTGTTATTTTCAGCCATGACGTATCAGATTGATTTATTGTAAGCTTAGCGTGTGGGTTTACCTGGATGATCGAGTTGAGAATCCATTCTCCATTTGCATCTTTTTCTAAAACAGTTTTATCATTTACAGCTTTATTTATTTGAGATAAATTTGCATTGCAGTTTACAGTAATTGTATTAGTATAAACGTCATAATTAACACACTTTGTTACTTGTGCATAAGAAGCAGGAGCAAACACAAAAATAGCTGCCGAAGAGGGCAAGACTGATAATAATGCAACTCCAAATATCACTAACATTAACGTTTCAAACACACCCATTGATGCTCAGAAATAATAATTCATATTTATCATACATAAATAGCTAATGAATTACGTTTTCTCTATCTATCGTGTACTGATATATATAACCACTTCTTGCAGCTTTACTTTATTAGCTGCCTGGATTAAAAAAGAAGGGGCTTGAGGGTTCTAGAACTTCTACGGCAAATGTTGCCATTTCAGTAGTAGCATTATTGTTATTGTGTTTTGATATGCATTTGACTGCGGTATTTCCAATTGGAAATACCGAACCAGAAGGCGGTTTACATTCTGTACCAGATTGAGCATTGGTATTATTAAGAGCAGAAGGTAATGAGTAATTGACAACTGCTCCAGATGCATCTGCGGCTTCTGCTACTACTGGAGGCAACCTTGTAGTATGAATGCTTGAAGTTGAAGTGTTATCTCTGATATTTACGTTTAATTTAGAGGAAATATTCTTTTGGGCCATATCCAAAGGTGAACCTAATGCAAGTGGAATAATTGTATTGTCAAAATAACTAAGAAACGCTTTATTATCCGCTACCATATGTCCCCAAATTCCTAGGTTTATTACTCTTCCTTTCCCGTAATCCATGTAGTACGTTGCAATAGTGGGGTTAGGATATTCTTGAGATGAATAAGTAGTTTCATAATTAATCAATATTTTAGCTTTTGGATTAGTAACATATTGTTCTTCAGTATGTGTATAGTTAAATGGGTTATTTCTAAAATTCACCGTAACATTACTTGGAACAACCCAGAAATTACTTCCCATCCATTCTTTATTCTCGTTTAACCATCTCTCGGCTATGCCTCGGGTAGCACCGCTTCCATTAACGTTCCAATTATGACCTTTAAGAAGTGTTATGCTGTCATTTGATTTATTATAACTAACTTCAGCGTACAATATGTTGCCCTCTGTGAATACTATATTACCGCCATTACTCACAAACTGTCTAAGATTATTGTATTCTGAGCTAGTAAGATATTCATTATGAAATAGAAATAAAACATCATACGCATTCCTTCCGTCAGCTTGAAATATTTTGCCTTGATGGACATCCACATCTGTCATTCTTGTTACTGGAGATGGCATATACTTTTGCACATGCTGTAATAGAACATTGAAGTAATGTATGTAAGGAATATCAGAAAATGTCGGGTGTGCATAATATGGAAACGGCCCATGAGGTATTGGTCTGTCCCTAAGTAAATTGAGATCAGTAGTTATCGTTTTATTTGCAGACCACGCGTCTTTGAAACTATACTTATCGTAAAAGTCATAAAAGGCTCGAGTTCTGTATGCTGCATAAGTGAATGTAGGTTCAATGAAGGCAACTTTCTTGTTATATACATGCTCTGGTAAATCGATAGTAACGTCTGCCCAGTTCTGATCACCTGCATTACTTGTAACTCTTGCTTTTACTAGATAAGATCCCGAATCATTTAGAAAAATAGGAAATGACCATTTGGACCAATTTCCGGCTGCTACTGGTTTAGTTGGTCTATAATCACCAGATCCATTGAATGGCAGCTTGGCGACATATGCTTCTACTATTTGGATCCCAGAACCACCATTTACTGTGGCTGTGCCATTAATTATGATGGATTTTGTTAGAACCGTTTGATTGTGGCCCGGAGGATTTGTAATAGTAACTGATACATTATGCGCTTGATTCTCAGTTGCTGCTATGGCCATTAGGGTGTCTGCATTAAATAATGATCCTGAAGACAAAAAGATAGAAGAGATAATTATTATTGTTATAAAAGACGAGAAATAAATTCTTTGCAAGTTTTTCGCAATAACCCCATTATAAAAATTATTAGGATAATGATATATTAATATGTTACTTATCTATCCAAGTACGTAGTTAAATATAGATCAAAATATCTCTTTTTATCATTATCTTTGCTTGTGCACCATATTATATAGATTGATAGAGAACAATAAGAAATTTTGGCGTGAATTTGTTTGATCAACTTTCTCTTAATGTTGAGAACATGTTAGTTCAAGTATCAATTACAAAACAAAAGGATATGCTAATTTGGTTGTTAATCCCATAATTATAATTAATTTAGAATATTTTGTGGCATCATAGTATTCAACACTTATTTCTTGGCCGCTGCTGTCAACATAAATTGCATGACATTAATATCTAGACTTATCCAAATCCCGATCAAACTGAATGTTCTATTACTTAACAATAACTTGCCCTGTCATAAACGGATGAATAGTGCAATAATAATTGAATATTCCTGCTCGATCAAAAGTATGTTTGAATGTTTGACCGGGCCCAAAAATTCCTGAATCAAATTTGGTTGCAGAAGAAGAGTCTTGTTCTGAGCCCCCCTCAGTTACAGTGTGAGGTCCAGAATCGTTATTTATCCATTGAACGGTAGCACCAGTGGCTATATTTAATGGTGAGGGATCGTAGGGCTTATCGGTACTAGGATCTGCCGCATGTTTAACTATGGAAACCAAAAGTGAATTAGATGTACCATTTTTGAGTGCAACTACCTGATTTTTCGAAGCATTGGTATTATATATCGTAGTTTTTAAATTATTGGCATCCTTTATTGTTGATATCCCAGTCACAGATAACACCTGTGGATAATTTACATCTCTTAAAGGTAGGTTTATCCTACTGTCACTTGAAGACGAGTTGTCATCAACAACAAATCTTACTGCTGTTGTTGCAGGTGTCTGTTTACTCTCATTTTTTGGTATTATAGAGCTTGTCACCGCAGCTACATCTCCTAATACTGCTCTAGGCACATTAATCTGGAGAAGAGGTGATGGCTTGGATAATAATTCTGACGAAGTATTGTTTTGGCTCTTGTTTCTAAACGTACTAATATCAATTATGTTTTTTCCTGCAGTGCTTGAAACTTGCACATCTTTTATACCAATGGTGGATGGCGAGGTTATTTCAATTGGAAATAGCTCCTGTTTTTTATCATGCATAGTCAAAGAATCTAATTTATAGATGTGGTAGCCGGCGTAGTAAATATCGCCAGAAGGAGATTGTGCAATAGATATAACTGGCTCAAAAGGATAATGGTTCAATACGATATTTTCCTGTTCAATAACTTTTTTACCTTCAGAATCCATAGTGAGAGCATAAATGTGCCCTCTGTAAGATCCAAACACAAATTTGTCTTTGAATTGAGGTATTTTGTCACCGGTGTAATAGATTGCTTGTGTGGGAGTAATAGTTTGCCAATAACTTATCAATGGTTTGATAGCAGAAACATTGGTGAATAGTTCGGGAGGAACATTTGGCGGGATTAATGTTGGAAATCCGTAGTTGCCTCCCTTTTGAATTAGGTTTATCTTATCGTAATGAAAATCGCCATCCTCAGCTATTATTCCTAACGTATTATTTCTATTAAAAGCGATACCATAGATATTTCTGTGACCTATGGTGTAAACTGGCGAATTTCTATAGGGATTATCCTCTGGAATTGTCCCATCCCTATTTATTCGAAGAACCTTCCCAGTGAGGATTCCCGGATCTTGTGCAAATTCGTGTTCGGTGGCATCTCCGACTCCGATATATAGTTTGTCATCTCCACCAAATGCAAGCGCTCCTCCTGAATGATATCCCATAGAAGCAGGTATCTTATCGAGAAGTACTACCATGTTGGTTCCATGATTATTATTGTCAGTAAATCTTACCACCCTGTTAAAAATTTGTCCAGTCCTGTGATCTATAGATGAATAGTACAAGTATACAAAGTGATTCTGAGTAAATTTTGGATCGATTGTAAAACCAAGTAGCCCCTGTTCCCAATTAACATAAGAGTCAGAAATTGTTGCAAAAGGTGTTGGCAATAATCTGCCGTCCTTTATGATTTGAATTTTGCCAGTGTCCTTCTGTGTAAAAAATAGCCTCCCATCGGGTGCAAATGCAATAGTTGTTATCAAACTGTTCAGAATGCCGTTATTATTATTTCCAGATGTATCGTTTAAACTACCATCAAAAGTCCAGTGCCCTACCAAAGCGTTCTGAACATTAGCTGAGGTGTCGTTAGAAAAGATTCCTCTTACTTCGTTTTCATTTATACTTTTGTTATAGAAGCGTAGATCATCTATGACTCCAGACCATCGATTACATGTTAAGCAAAAAGATGATGAGCCTATAGTCATTGGCGAATCTGGATTAGAGATGTACTGTCCTTTAAACTCAGTACTGCCAACTAGATTCCCGTTTCTATAAATTCTAACAAATGATCCATCGAACGTTGCAACTATGTGTGTAAAGTTGGCGTCCGATGATATATTTGCAGTAGGCGATGTAAACTGTTGTCCCATTTGATTGAACACTGAAAAAGAAACAAATTGGCTTGTTGGGGAAGAGGAATTTGACCCTGACGTAGACGCATCTATAGACCAGCCTGCAGTACCCTTATTGTTAGTATGTGAAACAACTGCACCGTATGGCTGGGGGTCTTTTTTTGCATTCTTTATCCAAAAGGATACGGAGAGTTTATCTGAATCAAATTTAGATGATTTATTAGAAAGGTCGATAGCCTCCATTCTACTGGCAACCATTGATACTCCTGTACTGCGGTTAAAGCCTGCAACGTAAGCCGGATCACCAGAGTTAGTATATGTGAGCGATGATTTACCTGGTATGACATAGCTTACTAAATTATTCAATAAAGGGTCACAGTGGAGCGATAGGGTAAGGTCAAACTTTGTACATCCATAGATTTTTGTTAAACTTTGATTTATTTTGTCATCTGTATTACTATTTTTTTCCAAGTTCTGACTTGAATTCGCTGGTGTGGATGTCGAGTAGGTGTATACTGACAATAATATAAACGCGACAAAAATAGTTGATACGACGGTAAGAGGTATAATTACTTTATTCAAGATGTGTTTTCCTCTTATTCAACACTCCATGTGGAGCTTCCTTGACAAATCCCTAATCCCATCCATATTACAAGGTTTAGTCGTACGATTTGCAAAAAGAAATAAATATGTTGCTGAAACAGGCAGCAGTAATATCTGAGCAATCGTATACAATAATCGAATAACGTGGTTGTGGAACAACTACTTTAGACCCTATTTTCAACTTTTTCAATCCGTTCTCTTTCTTTATCGGTCACGAATCCATGAGATGTCTTGGTATTTTGCCATGATCTCACAAAAAATGCCTTCAATAGTGCAGCAAATGCGTAAATTGAAAAGAGATTGTATGCTGGAAGATCCCTGGAGTACTTTAGTCCTTTCTTCAAACCGTACTGTTTGACTAGAACCAGACACTGCATGGACATTATAGATCCTATTAAAAGAAACCACGTTTGTAATGGAACGAAGGCATAAATGTACGGATAATATCCAAAGAGTACGTCATATACCGCGTTATATGCTGCAATTAGTAATATCAAGAAACTTGACATTGTTGCCACTGTCCCTAGCCAGTAAATATTTCCCAGTATATCGGTGGGTCTTAAGACCCTTCTCTTTAACAGGCTTATGAAGCCTTTAGCCCACCTTGCCCTTTGTCGAATCATAATATCAAAAGTCGGGGGCTTTTCATCATAATCTATAGAAAGAGGTGCAAATGCTATCTTGTGCTTTTTCTTTAAAAGCCTGCAACTCAGCTCAAAATCATCTACAAGATGATTGGTAAAATCACCTACTTCACTCAAAACATCAGCCCTGACGATATACCCTGTTCCTCCCAAGAAAACCCCTTGACCAAGAAAGCTCCTGGCAGTCATATAAGATGTTGACCATAGATCTCCTTCTAATGCAAGCAGCCTCGTAACAAAATTATAATCTCTATTGCTTGGTACATACCTGCCTTGAACGGCTGCATAATTATCGTCAAACAACGGAATAGCTGTCTCTATAAAGTCTCTTGATAGCATTGCATCGCTATCAAGTACCAAAATATACTTTCCATTTGCTCTTTTGAGTCCTTCATTGAGTGCCACCCCTTTACCAGACTCTTTAGTTCTAAAATCAACTGCCTTTACCCTAATATCGTTAACTTGTGCCTCATAAAATGTCCTGTCGTCACAGTTGTGACATATAATTATTATTTCTATATTTTGATATGTCTGTAACAGGCAGTGGCGTACTGTATTTCCTATAACATTTTCTTCATTTCTTGAGGGAATAATTATACTACATAAATCGTCGAAGGTATGATTGCTTTTACTGGTTGTTAGGTGGAAAGATTGAAGTATTTTTTCATTATGAGTGGGTGACTTTAATTGCTCTCTAGCTTTTGTAATTTTTCGTAGTTGGTAATTCTTTACTTTATTGTAACCTATCAAATAAACACAAAATATAAAAATTGTTACAAAAAAGTAAAATAAATAAATGGATAAAAGCGGCAAAGTAATATAGAAGAGACTAATATTTGTGTCCACTAGTGGACTTATACCGTATATCCACTGAGCTAAAGTAGAGCCTACAGAAACTACCCAGAGTGTTACCATAAAATAAAATAGAACCATCCATCGCTTTTCTTGTTTCATTCCTATCTTTACTGCTATAGAGTTGTTCATGTGTCAGGGATATATGTCTATATATTAACCTAAGGCTAATATTACAAATGCACATGCGGCACATGGGATCGAATCCTTTAGTTAATACCCTATTTTCAGTGTCACTCTTTTTTATTTTAACTATTATGTTTTTTTCCGAGATACTTGGAGAAAAGGCACAGATAATAGAAACTAACGCTCAAATGGTGCCTCTACCTCCATCTACCCAACTGTCTATGGGGCAACCTGTCAAAAACACCAGTAACACCAGTAACACGAGCGTTATTAATGGAAATCGAACCGCCTCTTCTCCAGTTGTTGAATTTCTAACTAATTCATTAGTTGAAGGTAAAAATGTAGTCAAATTGAAGATAACCGATAAATCCGCTCTTCTCTATGCAGAATTAAGATATGTTCAAAATGGACAGATAGTAACAACAGGATTATTGAAGGATCCAGATGATGTTTACAAAGCATTAATTGATGTGCATACACCTTCAGCATTGCTCGTGGCAAATGCTGTTGATGTAAATGGGAAAAAAGTATCCATAGTTAAGGATTT
>JAICSL010000379.1 GCA_025936955.1 Nitrososphaeraceae archaeon | reverse complement strand
GATTCTACTGCTCTGATGATTTCCACTTCTGCTTGGGTTTTAGATAGGAGTTTAAAGAAAAGACAATCTTTATCCGAAACTTCATCAGCAGCAAATGATGGTACTACCATAGCTTCTGAACACTCATCTGATTATATTTCTGCGTTATTATCAAAACTTGGAATTACAGATCCATTAAAAGTCGTCGAATATGTGGTTCCTAGTATGCTAAAGGCAGTTGAATATTTATCTAGTAGAGATATTGATAATGATGGTCTATTAGAGCAAAACCACAATGAAGATTGGATGGACACTGTACTAAGGGCAGGAAAAATAGTTTACAGCCAAGCATGTTGGATCCATGCATTAAGAAACCTTGCCTCTTTATTATCTCAGCTTGGAAGAGATAATGATTCTGACAGGGTATCCAGATTGGCAGATAGAACGATAAAAGCAGTCGATCAGAATTTGTGGTCAGAAGAAGATGGTTGTTACTTGGATATACAGGAGACACATCACATAGGAGGCCCTTATAGGACACTAACGCAAGACGTTTCTCTATACTTGGTAGCAATTACAGAGAACACAATAAACGATCGCATAAAAGCCACAAGAAAATATAATAACATAGGAGGAGTATCTAAAAACATATTAGATCAAAGCCTTTACAATAGATCACTTCGTACGCTTGATGCTCTCAAAAGCAGAGTATGGAAAGAGAAGTGGCCGCTAGTAACTGAGACTGAACTAAAATCTACAGGTCCCTGGATTCTCAAACCATACCACTATCACAACCACACCTTTTGGCCTTGGACTACAGGAATAGAAATGCTAGCCAGAAGCAGATTTGATAGAGTTGAAGAATGCGATATATTATTTTCCAAACTTGCTTCAGAAGATCACCCACATATGCATACGTATTATGAATGGATAAATCCGATAACAGATGAAGGTAGTGGGGCCTACCCATTTAGGACAGGAATTTCAGCTGTAAGAGTATCCATTGCAGACATTATTGAAAAGATCAATTGAGAAAAAGATGAAAGGATCTTCTCCTTCCGAAGGAGCTATATATGATAGGAACAGCATTAATTGAATATATTAGAATCTTTGGATGAAGAGCAATAATATTTGATTGTACTGTTATCATCATGGTGACCCTGTTATCATTGTTATTCAAAGTATGATGGTCTTTTTTTATAAAATTCTATTTCTATTTCTATTTCTATTTATCACCACTGCCACTGTGCAACTTAGCATCAGGTTCTGATTCAATACTAAAACTTGGATATAATGTCATTCCTCCATTAACGAAGAATGTTGTACCGGTGACATAGCTAGCTTTGTATGAGGCTATGGATTCCACAACAGTAGATACTTCTTCAGCCGTTGGTACATCCATATAATTGCCAGCCTGAGGTAAAATGCCATTTTAAATGAAATTGTAGAAGTGCTGTTGGCTATTGTAACATTTTGATTTTGATATACCTATCGTATTCTTTTTTCTTCATCCGGTGGTTTCTTGTTTTTGAAGTTAAAGTATAGTGCTACATCATATATAATTTTCAACACTCCGCCCAATACAAATGGAGCAGACAAAAACAAGACTGATTGTAGTATGTAACCAGCTAATGATGGTGATACACTCTGTGCTATATTTCTTGAAATATTTGTTATTCCTGCAGCAGCAGTTCTTTCATTTTCCTCAACTACTGCTACTATATATGATTGTCTGGTAGGTACATCCATTTGAGAGAGAGCCATTCTAGCCAGGTATAATACAATTGCTAGCGGAAGTGTTGGAGCAAATGCAACAAGTATTAGCAAAACATTAGATGGTATGTGTGTAAATACCATTGTATTTATCAG
>JAICSL010000275.1 GCA_025936955.1 Nitrososphaeraceae archaeon | reverse complement strand
AGGCTTGGTTCATAAAGAAAAATTCCTCATTCCTCAAGATCAAGTGGAAAGTTATGATGGATCTGTTCTTAGATTTAAAATTTCAGCAAATGAAATAAGTAGATATACAGAAGACTCACATCCTCCCTCAATCGAAGATCAATATGAATCAACAACTGAAATTGATAGTGGGGGTGGAAGCGGAGGAGGAATAGAAATAGAAGAAACAGATATTCCACTGACGGATGAAAAACTAGACGTATCAAAAGAAACTCATGAAGACAGTGTAAATGTTACGAAAGAACCAATTAAAGAAACAAAAACCGTTCAAGTTCAATTAACACATGAAGAAGTGACCATAGAAACAAGACCTCCAAGTGGAGATACAAAGGCAGAAGAACCTGTGTCATCTTCTCAGGATATATCAATACCATTAAAAAGAGAAGAACCAGTAATAACAAAAAAGCCATATGTCAAAGAAGAAGTAATAGTAAAAAAGAAACCTATTACGGAAACAAAAACCGTTTCAGAAGACACAACTCATCAAGAAATAAAATACGATAACAAATCAAAATCATAAGAAATGATCAAGCCCGTATTCACAATAATCTATATTATTTAAAAGATCAAATAACTATACAAATACATGTTTTTCACAGATTTAAATTAGAAAATTCACCTTTATTGCTCTATGATAGAGTTTATTGTTACTATATCTAACAATACCTTTGAATCGGTCTATTCTATTGTATTTTGAGCAGTCAATTCCAAACCGAGAACTTCCCATTTTTCTGCATTGTTTCAATATTTACACAATAAACATCTTTGTTAACAAGCATACAAACATAATGAGAAATGACAAATCACATCATCACTTAAATCAAAGTATAATGAAGAGTCAAAAATAGATTACAATTTTATTAATTGATACAAAACAGTTTATAATCTATTGAGATATTTGACATTTTAGATTAAGGATCGATACTCAAATGAAGAAATGTGGGCCGTCTAGGTGCAGATGATGTAGTGGTCTCACGAGATACCGATCAAATGAATAAGCACGTCGGCAGCTTCGGTTTCATAATCGACACAGTCTCTGCAGAGCACGACATTAACATATATCTACAATTACTTCGTCCCGACTGCAACCTTACCATTGTCGGTGCACCAGATAAGGCCCATTCGGTCTCGGCCATGAATCTTCTGTTTAATCGTCGCAGTCTCTCTGGCTCACTCATAGGAGGTATTGCTGAAACGCATGAGATGCTCGACTTTTGTAGCAAACATAACATCACTGCCGACGTAAGAAATCATCCCGATTCAGAAAGTCAACGAAGCTTACGACAGACTGTTGCGTGCAGATGTAAAATATCGCTTCTCCATTGATATGGCTTCTCTTAAATCAAGTTAGCTTGTATGGCGCACTTACGTTAATCCAAAGATTTAAGCTACCAATATAATTTCTTTATCGATCAACAGACCAAATATACATTTGCCGACGTAAGAAATAAAAAAAGTTACATTCACAGACCTTATTGTATAGTTCATCAATATGCTAGAGATGGAAGAAAAGGCATGAGTGGTTCTTGATAAGGGCCAACAGTCATAAGATTTGCAGGCCATTCGATTTTAAAACCATTTTCAAGTAGCCATTTAATCAACCCATAATTCCTAGCAGGCACAAAAAAACCTGGGCCCACAATAGAAGTAGATGCGTTTGCAATTAGTGCTATAAGATCTTCGTTTGATTCTGCAACTGCATGACCAAATATGCCTATACCTGCTGCATATCCAGTTATGATATTATCATGCTCTATTAATATGGCCATACCTTGGCTTTTTGCCTGACGCAGCTCCATTTCCCGTGTAAATCCATGTGCCTTCTTGCAAAGTTCATTGCATTCTGAAATATCATTTTGATATTTAATAGGGCGAACAATACTAGATCCAGCAGGAATCAGAATAGTTGTACTACCTTCTCCATTGCTAGATCTCTGCATCAAAAATAAAGGTTCACGAAGAGCAAAACCACATTTAGTATACAATACAAAGGAGCGAATGTGACTTGGCGATTGTACCAACCTGATTCTTTCAAGTTTTTGTTCAATAGCCTTGTTCAAAGCCGTATCCATTAGTAGTCTGCCTATACCACCACTCTCTGCAGAAGGATGTACTGTAAGTGGCCCTATCACGGCTATAGATGAAGGAGAAAATTTATGAACGAATATGCTCCCAAGTATATTGCCTTGTTGTTTTTCTTCTGCTAAAAAGCCCCATGAGTTTGGATTGCCAACAAGTCTTTTTACAAGATCTATGCCAAATTCTTCAGAAGGTTGTTCTGAAGGATAGCCATGGGCAGAAGAAATGGTTCTATGAGCAAGGTATCCAATCTTTCCACAGGCTTCTGCATCACTCTTCTCAATAGGACGGATTATTACATTCATCATCTGCAAATTGCAGAAAGTATTTTCCTAAAAAATATTACTATGAAAACTTTAATTTCTCATTAGAAATTAATTGACCAATTTTATGTAACTTTATATTTTTCAGAATGACTATTATTATTATAATTCTCATCAATTCATCCTTTGAATTCGTCCATTACATCTGGACGTTTATTCTCATATATGGCAAGGTGATTGCATGATGGATGACAAAATGCACATCTAGGACCTTTTGGTATTTCTAATATTTTTTTCTCCCACCCGCCTCGTGATTTATGCTCGGAAAATATCTTTTCTAGATCATTAAATAGATAAATCGACATATGATCCTTCTTTTCTGTATCGTCAGCAAGTGGTATATATGGCTCTCCATTAGAAATCGTGATGCATGCAACTCCATGCATCATTTGCCTGTATTTTCCATAACAATTTACCATCAATCACCTTTGAATAATATCTAAATGATTCATCTATGTCTAAAGAAGGAACCCAGAGAAAACCAAGGGATTCAAATACCATATAGACATATAATTTAATTATTTTAACTAAATTAATGGTTTTGAAAATATATTTCTTAGAATCTAAACGGATCTCCTTTGACGTTTTGT